>CALBIN010000331.1 GCA_937893275.1 uncultured Opitutia bacterium
CAAGTGAGATCCACGTATGGTTTCTCTGGGCAATTTGTAGCATTTAAATGACCCAAACGAAGTGGGCTATTTTTCTTTAATCGCCCACACCTGCACCTTTTCATCGTCCGGGGCATCACCAACCAAAGCTTCGTAGCGCCGCTTGGTGTTCAAACCTTGAATCAGCATGGACGTACGCATGCTTGCTAGGTTGGGTAACGGTTTTTTGAACCCCGATACCAGTCGAGAAGTGGATAGGAGCAGGGGGAGGTCGAGGTCGTAAAGGTCGCCGAGTCTTGCCGGCGAACCATGAACGAAGATCAATTGACCCGGTCGGAGAGGTCTGGCCCCGTCAGCGTCAGTTCCAATGTCGGCCTTTCCTGCAACGAGGACGACTTTCATACCTCCATTGCCTGTAGACTCTGCCATGAGGGTCCCCTTTAGACGAATTCCAGCATCAACCTTTTTCCCCGACAAGGCAAAGAGAGTTTCCTCCTTTGTGTTCCGAAGGCAGGATCCCTGCAAAAGCCGAATCTTCTCGTTGGAGAACTCGGCTAATGTTGCCCTGCCTAAGCGAAGGAAATTGCCTTCGGATTGCGTGATTTCGAGAAGCGATTGGTTTGCGGCAATAAGAAGAATCTTTCCGGCTGGTGGTAGTTGAGAATCCAACCGCAACGGAAGCGGTGTAGCTTGTTCCGGTCGTACCTTTAGAAAGGCTTGACCCATTAAATCGGTTACCGTCCAAGCGGAGGTGCGTTCCTTGGGAATTGTTGCTGCGAGATGGGGGAGAATACAATGGGCTAGTAATAGAAAGCTGGCCATGTGACGAATTGCGTAAATATTTACCGAACCGCAAATTGGTACAGAGCAATGTAACTTAGTCCTCATGTAATTTTATACTTGAGGGCAACTTGGCTCGAAATGTTCAGAATTTGGCTTTCAGCCCCGCTCCGCCACCACCGTCAAACCGCTCGAAGTCGTAATTGAAGCTTCCTCCTTTGGATAGCCGAGAAATATATCTAGCGAAGAAGTTGGCAGATACATACTTGTTGAATGGGTACTCAAGGTTAAGACCCATTTCGCGCATAAAGTCTATTCGGTCTTCCATTGTCCCCTTACTGTAATTGAGGAAAGCCACGCGTGCATATGGGGCTATTTCTAATTTTCCAATGTTGGTGATGACAGTCCATCGAGTGGACAGTTCCAAACGATCAAAGTCGTCGCCATTTCCTACTAATGCATGGGATGGCGAATCAGTAAAATGGTGGCCAAGACTAAAGTCCAAGAGGGATACCGACTTGCCGAGGCTAAAAGTCTTTAATAATGTGAAATTTGGAAAGAGTTCGTCGTAAATTCGCTCGTTATCGTTCGACTCGCGATCTTGAGCATAACTGAGTCCGGAACGTAAGGCCCATCCGCTCGGGAACTGAACAAGGCCAAACATGTAAAGGCCCAGCGAGCTCATGTCCATGTCGTCAAGAGAATCTTCACCGAAATGGTCTAGACGGTAGTAGCTCATTCCAATGTAAGGAGAGAATGCGGCGCTTCCCCAATTGTAGGAACCCAGCCGAAACCCCGTATGGAAAGTGTTCTCAAAAATGCCGGCTGGAAATACTTCTATACCGCCGCTACTTCGATTTAAGATGGATGGGTTGGAACTGTAATACAATTTAGTATCAAAACCGATGAAGTAATCCAATCCGTGCCGCTTTACGCTTACTGGGCGCTGAAGGCCCAAGTCGCTTGAACCTGGTCTAGGAGACGAGGCTCTGGGTGCAATTGTACGGCTTGGAGCAACCTCTTCTAATTGTGGACGTGACACCATGCCGGGATCAAAGCGATCGCGTTGCCCATGAAGCAAACCATGGCTACCAAGCAAAACAATACATGCTCCGACCAAAATCCGGTAATCCTTATAATTTTTAAAGAACTTCTTCATGATGGAATTCCCAAGTCAAATTAACTTGTGCGTAATTTGGGTTTACCTTTTCGAGATAGTTATGGGTTGCTTGCCATTAGGCAGTTTGCCAAGTGCATCAAAACTATTTTGGTTGTTGATGAGGTTGGTGTCGTACTTCACTTGATCTATGAAGTTAACCCTACCGATCTGTCGTTGCCCGATTCCAAACGTGGGATATTTACCGTTTCCTGTTCCATTAGCACCAACTCCACCGAGATCAGATGCGAGATGGACTTCGGAACCATTGGGAAAAGTCACGTGTTTAAGGTCTACCGTTCTGGCTTCCATGTGGATGGAGTCGACTCGCCCACTAAATTGCAAGCCATCGGCGACAATTCTCTCGTTGGCGAAGAGTTGTATGTTGTCTCCTCTGTCCGAAGGGTTTGTATTTTTGCCTGCCGTGAAGGTATTCGGCGTGTTCGTGGGGTCGGAAGACACAATGTGTAATTCATCCAAGGAAGCTACCGCTAGATTACCGCCCGATTCAAGATCGACGTTCACGAGTTCCATTTTGGAGATGGAACCGAGATACAAGTTGGCTCCCTCGAAGTCCATTTTGATGCGATTGTTCTTCCCTGCAAATGTGGTTTGGTCGTTGACTGTAGTTTGGGTAGCTCCCGAATAGTCCAAGTGCTTTTCCAAAAAGTCGGCCGACAATCCCCAATCCGATTCGATTGTTTTGGAATGAAAATGAATCTCATCCAGTGCTCCTACTGCAAGGGCATGGTCTTTAACTACGTTGCCGGTTTGAGGATGTCTGTTTGAGTTTTTAAAACTGACGTCCCCTTTTACAATAATGTCCTTTCCTGCGCCAATACCGAACACCTTCCAGTCTGTTGGATCCTTTGGGGTGTTGAGTGTTGGTGCGAGTTGGCTCGATAGATCGATTGTCGAGGCTCCTGTCGTCGAGCCAAGTATGATGTCTTGCGCTACTATGCCGCTGACTTGCTCGACTTTTAAATCGAAAAGCGGAGAATTTGTGAATTCCGTTAAATTCACTACTCCGCCCAAATCCCCATTCAGTTTCTGAAATACTATTTCTCCAAGAGTTTTGCTTAAAAGATCTGAAACTTCGTTTGATGAAACTCCATTGGGGAAAAGGGACCCCATTAGTTTTCCCACAGCATCTTGTATCTTAGAGTCGTCCTTGTCTCCAAATGCTCCATTGGATGCGAGGACTTTGACCAGCTGGAAAAAATATGGGTTTCTTGAATTCAATATTCCTTCAAGCTTTGCTTTGTCGAAGTAATTTTCGCTACCTGCTACGCTGAATTGGTCTGTAATTTCTAGAGATTTCACCAAGATGCTGGCCAACCTCACTGCTTCACCAAGAATCTCGTTGAATCGAGTTGCATGTTCCGATCCTGAGAAAAACCCTAATTCGTAAGCTTCAACTAAATAGGGTGCTGTTCTGCTGGTCATTGTGTTGACGCCCAATCCAGCCAAATTGCTTTCTGTAATATTTACTCCCTGTAATGTTTGCAGCTTTCCTGGAATGGTTAGGATGTCGCTATCCGCATCGTAGCTGAAACTGTCGGCTAAAGGAGGAGGTGTAGGACCTTCTGGTGGAGAAGTTGGAGGCAGAACTGAAGGAGGTGCCGGAGGCTCTTCAATATTGGTGATTTCTTCAATCACTTCATCGATTACGGATGCCGGAATCGCCCCACTCGCCTTTAATTCTTCGACATAGACTATGGCTTGTTCTTCATTAGGAATGATCACCTTTACGGCTTCAACATAGGTTTTAATGTCTATTTTACCAGTTGAGCGAAGTGTCTCTACGAAATCGAGAGTTTTAGATGGGTTGGCATCTAATACGCTAACGGCTTCAACATAGGTTTTAATGTCTATTTTACCAGTTGAGCGAAGGACTTCTACAAAATCGCGAGTTTTGGACGGGTTGGCATCCAGACCCCCGATCGAAATACTTTGCAGGCTATCTTTTGCAGATTGTTTTTCCGCAGGAGTTTCCTCCTCTTCGTCTTGACCAAACAGGAATGTCGGGGCGAGCAGGCACCCGACCAGAAGAAAGCGAATGAATTTGTTAATACGAGCGAGCTTTTTCATTTCGATCATTGGTTTGAAAAGAGTTGGTCGGAAGTCTGGTGACGCTGTGTTGATTCGACTTGAGGTTTCGAGATACTCCGATGGCCTATTATCCTCTAAATGGTGAAACCGATGTTTGACAGTTTGTGGCAAGTTTAGGCTGAGAAGTTTTGCGATGCTTGGTTCCAATCGACGACATTCCAGAATGCGGATACGTAGTCCGGTCGGCGATTTTGATAATTCAGGTAGTAGGCGTGTTCCCAAACATCGAGACCGATGACGGGGGTTCCCGTGACGTCGGCGATGCCTTCCATGAGCGGGGAATCCTGATTCGGGGTGGAGGTTACGGCGAGTGTGCCGTCGGATTGCTTGACGAGCCATGCCCAACCGGAACCGAAGCGAGTTAGGGCCGCTTTGGTAAAAGCTTCTTTGAGGGCATCAAAGTTGCCGAAGGTGGAATCGATTGCGGAAGCTATGTCTCCCGTGGGCATTGCCCCGCCCGAAGGAGAGATGACTTTCCAGAAAAAGGAGTGATTGGAATGTCCTCCCCCATGGTTGCGAATCGCTCCTCGAATGCCTTCCGGGATGGAGGAAAGATCTTGGATGAGGTCATCGACGTTCAGTGCGGCGAGGCTATCGTTACCTTCCAAAGCTGCATTCAGTCCCGAGACATAGGTCTGGTGATGTTTGCCGTGGTGTATTTCCATCGTTTGGGCGTCGATGTGTGGTTCGAGCGCATCAGTGGCAAAATCAAGTGAAGGAAGTGTGTGCGGCATATTTAATAAAATTAAAGGTTAGTTGTGGGGCTAGAATTTGATCTATCCTTATGGAAATACTTTGGTAGGGTGGCGTCAAGGTCGTAAGTTCAGTGTGGGTCACCCTCAATATCCTTTTCTCCGTGTGGTTTTCTCTTCGGGTTTTGACGTTTGACTTGAAAGTATGCCTGAAGGAGGGCGAGGGATTCTTGACTTAAGAGACCGGGGGAGACTTTTGCTTTGTGGTTGGAGAAGGGGAGGGCGTTTAGGTCCGTGGCGCCTCCGAGGCAGCCCATCTTCGGGTCGGGCACTGCATAGTGGACTTCGCCTATTCTAGACATGATTACCGCCCCGGAGCACATGGGGCAAGGTTCCTTCGTGACGTACAATCGACATTCGTTCAGGCGCCAGTCTCCGATCGCGCTGGCGGCTTTTGTAATGGCAATGATTTCGGCGTGAGCGGTGGGATCGTTGGCAATTCTTGTTTCGTTGCGGGCTGAAGCTATGACTTCCTCTCCATGAACGATTACCGTGCCCACCGGGACTTCGTCTGCATTCCATGCATCGATGGCGAGATTGTAGGCGAGTTTCATGAAAAATTCGTCATCGCGGTTGAGTTGCGACGGATGGAGTTTCTCAAAGGGGCAAGTTGTTGATTCCTTTGCGATTTCAAGCATTTGAGTTTCCTTAAAACGGTTTTGGCGAATTGTTCGCAAGCCGGAAATGTCCTTAATCGCTAAGGCATGCTCGCTTGACGTATGGGGAAAACATGATGTTTTGAATTTCTATGATAAACCTAAATAACAGAATGCGTTACTCTATTTCATGACGTCCGAAGAAAATATTGAGGTCGAGGGTAAGATTGTTGCGGTTTTGCCCAGTACGATGTTTCGTGTGGAATTGGAAAATGGACACAAGGTGCTTGCCCATATTTCCGGGAAATTGCGCAAGCACTTCATCAAAATCACCGTGGGCGACGTGGTGAAGATGCAAATGAGTCCTTACGATCTCAATCGTGGAAGGATCGTTTATCGTCTTAGAAACGCCGATTCTAACCGAAAGGCTCCCATTCGTAGCTTCGGGCCTCGAAGGAGGTAGGTTCCATTCAGGGAAATTCTTGCATTTGCATTTCTCCCAATC
>CALBIN010000332.1 GCA_937893275.1 uncultured Opitutia bacterium
AATCTTCGCATGACACTTTGCGCATGCCTCCACGCTGCTGTGCTTTTCAATCAATTGCCTTGCCGTTAACCCCGCAGGCACGACTTCGGGCAAGTCAGGCACATTTGCCGGTGGCTTAGGCAAGCGTTCGCCCAGTAGCGTTTCCGAGACCCAATTGCCGCGCAAAATCGGGCTTGTGCGCGAGGCACCCGATTGTTTTGCCAGTATCGTGCCCATGCCAAGAATGCCGCCACGTCCTTTTTCGCGTGCTTCTTCGACCCGTCGCCACTGCTTGCCGTTCACTCCCGGGATCCCGTAATGCTTGGCTAGAACGTCGTTGAGGAATACATGGTCGGCATTGATTAGGTCGAGTATGGAGCCATCGTTGCGAAAAAGTTCCTCAAAAAAGCGCACCGACTCCTCGTACATCGTCCCCCGTAGGTTCACAAACTGCGGATAAAGCCTCTCGTTTTTGCCGTCATTCAAATTGAATTCACGGATGCCCAGCCATTGGCAGGCAAACTCCACCGCCAGTCGTCTTGTGCGCGGATCGCGCAGCATTCGTTTGACCTGTCCCGCAATTAAATTGTCACTCAGTGATTTCTTTACGCTCATTACGCGCATCAGTTCGTCATCCGGCATCGAGGACCAAAGAAAATAGCTAAGCCGATTGGCCAACTCCAAATTACTTACCAGTTCCCATTTTCTGTCTTCCTTTGTTTGCCCAGGCCTTTCCAAGCGGTACAAAAAATCGGGTGAGGTCAACACACGTGCAAGCGTTAATCGGATAGCCCGTTCGTGTGTCAGTTCCTTCGAGCGCAAAGTCTCATATAGCTTGCCCAAAGCCTTCCTGTCGGTGTCGGTCAGTGGTCTTCTCCAAGCACCCTCAGCTAGGTCCAGCAACGCCGCAAAATGAATGGGTTCAGTTTTTTTCAGATGTTCATGGAACGCTTCGGCCTCCTCGCGGATCGGAATACGAAGCGCCCCCAATGGGGGCAGCAAATCCTTCCGGTCCTGGGTGGCAAATTCATACAGTTGCTCGTGGCTCACCACCCGCAGCAGCGGTTCCTGCGTCACGAAGAATAGTTCGTCCCACAACCGATCCAGTTTGGCCGCCTCGGCGTCGCTCAGCATCAGGCGTTTCAGGGGCTCGTCCTCACGATGGTAGAGGATCATCGTAACGACTTCATCCACTGGCACAATCTGCGCATGGCACATTGCAGACGGAAACAGTTCACGGAAGTCTGCATAAGCCTGTTCCATTTTTTTCCCGGCATCAGTGCCGGTAACCATTGGTTGGCCAAGAAGCGCCTTGGCGTCCGGCCGGGCGAGGGAAAGCAAAAACTGAGCCGTGCCGTTACGACCCTTTTCCGGATGCAATGTTGCATTCACCACGACCTCGGCCCCGGCCACCAGTTCGCCGGGCAGTTTATATTCCAGAATAGCCGGCGCCTTGGCTTCGACGTCTTCCAACACGGCGCCATTCAGAGCCAAATGCATCCACTTCAATGGACCTTTTGAATCCGTGTACTGTTTACGTAGGGCTTCGTCCGCATCGGCAGCGCCTTCCACCTTTCCTGTGAAAACGCGTTGTACGGCCGCAGCCAGCTTTTGAATTTCCGCCTCAGGTTTTCGGTTGATCGTCGCCAGGCGCCATTGGGCGAGGGGCGAACCAGCCGGTATGGTGTCTTGAGTGGCCAAGTCGTTGGTCGAGGAACAAAAATGCCACACTTCCGGGTTGCCTAACAAATCGACCAACGGATTGCCCTCGTGTACGCGATCCACTACCTCCTTCGCCAAGTCCCACTCGCGCTTTTTGCCGCCCTGCTCGGTGATGATCAGCGCCACCTCCGTGGTGTCGTACCCATGATTGCGGTTGCGCGCGTTGACTACGAGCTTGAGCAAATCCCCTCGCTTCACGGTGTATTCCTGCTCGGGCATAAACTTCCCGCTCTTCCCATTGTCAAACTCACCTTGAGCTACCGTGCCAGTGCCTTCGTCGCCGAGCAACTCTACGCGCCAAGCCGCCCCGTTGCCGCCAACACCATCCGAATCCGCAAAATATCCCTTTAGTTTTACCCGTCCTTCCATCGGGCTTTGCCAATAAATGACAGCCTCCAAGCTTGGCGAAGGGTGCATATTCACGCTACGACCAGGTATAGTGAGCGTGCCGAAGCGAATCGTCTCTGTTGATTTGTTGGCGATAAGGCTCGGCGTGGCAGGCAGTCCCCAGCCACGAATGTCGTCGTAATTGCCCACCTTGAACACCTTTTCCGAGTAATGGCCAGTTGCCTTCGGTCGAGCGAACTTGGCCAGTTGAACCGCAGCCACCCAGTTCTCCAATACCTTTACGTTTAAAGCGCGTCCGGACGCAACGGTTTCGATCGACTTGCCTTGCGCGCTCGCCTCGCTGATGACGGCAAGATACTTGGCCGTGCGGGCCAGTTCGTTGCGCCGCAGGGTAGACAATCGAGTCAGGACCCCATTCGCTGCCGCAAGCGGAATGGGTGGCTGATCTTTAAATACCAACCGGGGCTTGCTCCAACGCACCAGATCGCCCGTTGCGCCATCGCCCGCTTCGCCCGCAGCTAAAAACACGCTGATCTCGCCCTTTGCATTGGCGGGAAGTTTCAGTTTCAATTCATGCGAAAGGGTTAGCGGATCAACCGGATTCATCCAAGCGTCCGCCCGGCCTTCGCGGCCAATTTGTCCCACCTTGCCGAAACTCCATAGGCGTCCTTGCCATTGAGTTACGTCGCCAGCAATACGCGGCACGTCCGACGATTTGGCCCCGTGCAATTCATCCCGTAATTGTCTCAAAAGAAGCGAGGGATTTCCCTTCCGCGTCAGCAGTTCAGTCAGTTTTTGGAAATATTTCGTGTTCAGCTTTTCCTCCCGCGCCACCTCGTCTGCTGCTTCGGGGTTTTTCAGCAATCGCTCGCGATGGGCCACCAGCGCCTTGAAGTAGGGTGTGGGATTCACCCGCCCCGAGGTGTTCATGGCGCGATCGAGCGCATTGGGATCCCACGCGTACACCTTGTCCGTGGCACCGGCGCCGGAAGTGTGCCGGTCGTAAATCGAACGAATTTCAAAAAGCAGTTCGTCCGCCCAGTCCCGGCGCGATTTGCCCAGCGAGAAGCGAATGCCATCCGGCTGGAGCACCGCATGTGAGGCGACTTCCTTGGCCGCATCCAGATACTTTTGCACGAGCGCCGGCGACATCACCATCGCGTCGCCCACGTTCATGAAGCCTTCACCGGCGGCGCCGTCCACCGGAAACTCCTTCACTGGCTCCAGCGCCACACCCGTCAAATCCTGGATGGTGTATGTGTATTCGGCATTGCTCAACCGCCGCAGTACCACCCGGCCCGGGTCACCTGTGCTGGCCAACGCCTCCTTGTCCAGATAATTCTTCACCCATCCTAAAAATATCTTTCGTTCTGCAGATGAGAGCTGCAGCTTCTTCTTCGGCGGCATCTCCCCATCCACCATCATCTCCATAACTTTCACCCAAACTTTTGGCGCCTTCCGAACATCCAATAGGGTCGCAAACCGCTCCAAGTCGAGCTCGCCCTGCTGTTTTTTTGTCGAATGGCAATCCAGACAATACTTCTGCATCAGCGAGAAAACTGAACCTTCGAAATGCTTGCCCAATTCAGTGAAATCCGGCGGAGTTTCCTTTGCTGCTAAGGCAACGATTGCTTTGCCCAACAGAAGAAAGAGCAACCCAATCGAGAACAAACGCTTTTTAAGGTAGTTTCTTCTTACGCACACTGCCATTTCAGAAATTTTTATACTGAATGATTTAACATTCAGTCAAGCGTGGGGACCGTTTATTTAAATCTTTAAACTAGGAGGACGAGGAGTTCTTTTTTGGTCGTTTCTCTTTATTTGCCATCGGCGTACTTCATTAGGCGCAGACCGAGGGCTTGCTCGAATTTCCCACTCTTGGGCTCCCCGTTCTGCAGAATGACGTAACCGACGCCGTCCTTGAGGCGGTATTGTATAATCGTCGATACTCCCAGGTCGCCGTGGTCGTGTCCCATCGTCTTGGCCCTCCCAGTTTGTCGAAATACCAGACCAATCCCTGGTTCTAATTGGTCTTGGCACACGGGATCTTTCGCATTTCACGGACGCTCTCCGCTTTCAATATGCGCGTCCCGTCG
>CALBIN010000333.1 GCA_937893275.1 uncultured Opitutia bacterium
TTCACCTCCCCTTTTTCTATTCGGGTTCTAAGACTAGCAAAGTTCAGCTTTTCCGGACCTATGCCCCGAATCGGTGAAAGCTTGCCGTGCAGGACATGATAACGACCGCGATAAGCACCCGAACGCTCAATGGCGAAGAGATCGGGAACTCGCTCGATGACACAAATCTTTCCATCTTCCCGCTCCTCGTCCCCACAAATGGAGCAGGTTTCATCCTCGGATAGGTTGCCGCAAATGGAACAAGCCCTCGCCGAGCTTCCCGCGGTTCGAAGAATCTCAATGAGGTCGTCGAGGCCTTCGGGTTTCTCCACCAGCAAGTGGAGTGCAATACGTTCGGCCGATCGATGACCTAGACCAGGGAGACTCTTGAGCCCCTTCAATAGGTTTTCAAAGCCGGGCGTCATGATGTTGCCCGTAATAAAACAAAGCTACGACCAAGGTCAAAAAAGTCCTGGCATCTGAAGACCTCCAGTGAGGTCGCCCATGGCGGCTTCACTTCGTTTCTTGGCTTCCGCCGCGGCATCTCGAATGGCTTGCAGGATAGCCTCTGAAACAAAGTCCGGATCTTCCTTAAGAAATTCTGGATCTAGACTCAAATTTTGAAATTCGCCTTGCCCGTTTATCTTGACGGTAACGGCACCACCGCCACCGGAAACCTCAAACACTTCTTGGGCAAGAGACTCTTGAGCCTCTTTCATCTTCTTCTGCATTTTCTGAGCTTGCTTGAGCAGCTTACCGACTCCGACCATAGCAAAACTCCTTGTTGTGGCAGTTGAGGAATTAGAGAAACACTCGATTGAGTGAGGTTTATACCTAGCTTTCCAAGATGGAGTTAAAACCCTCCCGAAAAGAAGGATAGGCAGGTACCCAATTCAGCTCATCACGGATGCGATCGTTGCTAATTTTTCGATTGGAAGCATCCGAATCTTCGGTACCATTAAACGAAGGTGAATCGACTCCCAATTTTCCGGCAAGCCATGAAGCAATTTCTGCTCGCGAAGAATGATTGCCATCGGAGACATTATAAATTCTACCAATGTTCTGTTCACCTGCATGAAAGACAGCCAAAATTGCTGATACAGCATCATCGCGATGGATCAGATTGAGGATGCGATCTCCGTCACCAGCTTGGGTTTCGCCATTTCTTACGCTATCCAAAAACAGATGACGGTCAGGTCCATACAACCCCGCAAGGCGAAGGATAAAGGAGCGACGGATACCCTCACCGCTGGAAAAGCCCAACTGCTCCGCAGCCAAAAGAAGCCCGCCCTTTTCGGAAACACCATCAGAAGAAGCAGTTTCGTCAACAAGGCGACGCCCAGTTTGCGGGTACACTGAAGTACTACTCGTAAAGACATAGGTGCCAACCTCGCCATCGCGAGCCCACTTCACCACAGTGTCTTGTCCATCAACATAGGATTTGAGATAACCATTCAAGTCGGCTGAGGCCGCTCCCACGCAATTCACCACGAAATCCTGCGTAGAATCAATCTCACCTTTCCAAGACTCATCATCCAAGTCGGCTGCCACTACCTTGTGGACCCCCGCATCATTCAAAGATGCGGCGGTGTCGGCATTACGGGTAACAGCTGATACATGCCAACCAAGTTCGAGAGCCTGACGGGCAAGCTCCGAACCAAGATAACCACAGCCAAATATTGCGAGCTTTTTGCTCATAAAAAGTATTCATGTAAAAAATCAAAGGAAACGTCAAGGTTGACTAATTCGTTAATTTCATGCGTAAAGCTCGACCTTTTTAGAAATGCAAAACCAACCCGACAAAGAAAAACTTCATGTTGTCTTTGTTTGCTGGGGCAACATCTGCCGTTCTCCCGCAGCCGAAGCCACTTTTCGCAAATTGGTCATTGCTCGTGGACTGGACGACCGCATCACCTGCGATTCCGCCGGCACCATTGATCAACATACGGGCAACTCTCCCGACCCACGTATGCAAAAAGCAGCCGAAGCAAGAGGCATCCAAACAGGAGGATCGGCACGCAAAGCCAATAATGACGACTTCGCCAATGCAGACATCCTGCTCACCATGGACAACTTTAACTTCACGGAATTGAACAAACTCGCTCCGAACGATGAGGGACGAAAGAAGATTCAACGATTCTGCGAGTATGTGAGCGGAACAGTCAGCGAAGTCCCCGATCCTTATTACGGTGGAGCCAGTGGCTTTGAAAAAGTACTGGATTTGTTGGAAGAAGGTTCCGGCGCTTTGCTCGAAAACTTGAGAAAGCACTTGGGATAGCCCCCCCATCCTTCCGCATCTTTGACCACAATCAATAACGCCGATGTGGGAAGACGTAGCAACCGCCATTGCCAAGAAGACGCAAACTTCATTTGTCCTCCACAGTGAAAGCAATATCGCCGGAGGTTGCATCAACGAAGCTCGACGGTTGGAGAGTACGACTGGCGAAGTATATTTCGCAAAAGCGAATTCAGCCGGCTTCTTGAGACTTTTTGAAGCGGAAGCCAAAGCCCTAACGGAGATAGCCTCCACTCGAACTGTTCGCGTACCTGACCCAGTCTGTCATGGGATCTCCGGTGACCGATCTTTTCTGGTCATGGAATTTCTCGAAACCAGTAGAGACGGAGGTTCGGCCCAGCGAAAGCTAGGTCAAGATCTCGCCCGACTTCATCGCATGGAGCAACCTCACTTCGGATGGAAGATCGACAACGCCATAGGAGCCACCAACCAACCCAACCCGGCGTCCGACGATTGGATCGAATTCTACCGTGAGCACCGATTGATTCACCAGTTCGAACTTGCCCAAAAAAAAGGTCAATTCTTCCAAGGTATCGAATTACTTCTGGAGCGCCTCCCAAATTTCTTCAGCGAATATAAGCCAATCCCATCTCTCTTGCATGGCGACCTATGGGGCGGCAATTTCGCTTGCGACACCGAGGGTCAGCCCTATGTGTTCGATCCCGCAAGCTATTACGGGGATCGTGAGGCCGATATCGCCTTCACCTATATGTTCGGAGGATTTTCAACAGAATTCTATAAAGGCTATGAAGAAATTTTCCCTCTCGACCCCGGCTTTGAAATTCGCAAAAACCTTTACAACCTTTATCACGAATTGAACCACTACAATCTCTTCGGGGGCGAATACGCCCGCTCCGCCCAATCGAGCATCAATCATCTCCTCGCCTATTCGCCATGACCGACGACATACAGGAAATCCTGCTCGACGAAGAAACCATCAGCCAGCGCGTGAGTGCCCTAGGAGCTGAAATCGACGTTCATTACGAAGGAGAAGAAATCCTGCTCATCACCTTACTTGATGGTGCCATCGTATTCACCGCCGACCTCATTCGCAACCTGCGCCGCCCACTACGACTCGATTGCATTCGCGTATCCAGTTACGGCGATTCCACCTCCCCTGAGTCGAGCCCTCGCATATTGGGCAACCTCCGAGCCGAAGTAGAAGGCCGGCACGTTTTGCTCGTCGACGACATCCTCGATACCGGCAACACCTTGTCGCGCGTTCAAAACGAAATTCTCTCTCGCAATCCCGCATCCGTCCATTCCTGCGTGCTGCTCGACAAGCCAGCTCGTCGCGAAACCCCATTCAAAGCGGACTGGATAGGCTTCTCCATACCCGATCATTTCGTAGTCGGCTACGGACTCGACTATGCGGGACGTTACCGTCAGCTCCCTCACGTCGCTCTCCTCAAGCCTGAGGTCTACTCTTAGATGCCATCTGATCCCAAAGGAGTCGACACGAGCCAAGCTAGGCCAAACCTTTTGCGCCGCGTCTACGATTGGACGCTCACCCTCGCCGAAAGGAAATCAGCGGGCGGATGGCTTGCCGCGATATCTTTTGCCGAAGCCAGTTTCTTCCCGATCCCGCCTGACGTACTTCTAATTCCCCTCTGCCTCGGCGCCCTAAGAAAGGCACTAAAGTTCGCCCTCATCTGTTCGGTCGCCTCCGTGCTAGGCGGAGCCGCCGGCTACGCCATTGGAGCCTTCAGCTGGGAGACCGTCCAAGACATCTTCTACAAATACGTACCCGGTTTCACCGAGGAGAAATTCAGACACCTTACATCTTGGTATAAGGAATGGGGTTGGC
>CALBIN010000334.1 GCA_937893275.1 uncultured Opitutia bacterium
CTATGCCTCCTCCGCCGCAACCTACGGGGACGGTTCCGCGGGCATGGACGATAACACCAATGAGCTCGAGCAATACAAGCCACTCAACCTCTACGGTTGGTCCAAGCACAAGTTTGACCTCCATGCCCGCGACGAGGGCCTTCTTTCTCGTATCGTGGGACTCAAGTACTTCAACGTCTACGGACCGAACGAGGAGCACAAGGGTGACATGCGCTCCGTGGTTAGCAAAGCCTTTGCTCAGATTCAAGAGAACGGCGGCATGACTCTCTTTCGTAGCCATATTCCCGAATATCGGGACGGAGAGCAGCAACGCGATTTTCTCTATGTCAAGGACGCGGTGCGGATGACGTTGCATCTGGCTGAAAACGACGAGTTCGGGGGACTCTACAACCTAGGTTGCGGGAAAGCCAGAACATGGCTCGACCTCGCCCATGCCATCTTCTCGGCTCTCGACAAGGATCCGGATATAACCTTCGTCGACATGCCCGAATCCATTCGGGACAAGTACCAGTATCATACGGAAGCGGATATCTCGAAAATTCGTCAAACGGGATATTCGAAAAACTTGTTCGACCTGGAAGAAGCGGTCGCCGACTATGTCCGAAGCTACTTGGTTCCGAACAGGTGCTTGGGTGAGTAGACCTCGGAGTTAGGATCGCTCCCGAAACCGCAAGGCGGCAACCAACGCGGCAGTGGTCAAAAACAAGACGACCAAGAGAAGAACGGGGCCCCCAAAGGAAGCGCTTTGAGCCTTCCTGGAAGCTTGCAAACGAAGGCGAAGATCGGCGAAGGTCTCGACCCGTAAGGGACGCTCGAACAAGTAGACTTTTCCGCGTTCGGGTAGGTTCGGACGGATGGCGGCGGGCGCCGCCAGAGCAGCGTCTTGATGATCGACTATGGCGGCAGCTATGGTTCGCAAGGCTTGCCGGTTTTCCTCGGTGGCGGCGGAGAGCAAGGAACGAGCCTCGTCGTCGGTGAAAACCGGGTTATCGCCCGAGCCATCCAGTTCAAGTACGACCGGGGACAGGTTTTCATCGTTTTCCTCCAGGTGCTTGGCCCTTCGGTTTGCCAGGCACACAAGGGCGTCGTTCAACTTGAGGTTGCGAAGCTGTACGCGAGCATCCTCGTTGAAACTCTTGTCGGAACGCGACAAGCGCCATGCCGAACGCAGAGCCTCGCGAGCTCGAAGACGTCTCCCGCCAGCGATAAGATCGTTGCCTGCCTCAAGCAAAGCTTCGGCTCGTTTCTCGCCCATCTCACGGAGATGTGATTCACCCGCAAGGTAAGCGTCGAGATCAAAGGCGAATGCATCACCGAGAGTGGCGTTGCCTTCACGCAGTTCGAGCGTGCCGTCCACGAACTCCTCCGTCTCCCAATCCTCGGGAAGGCGCAACCTCCAGGTAATGTTCTCCAGTGGCAAGTCGAGACGAGGACCCCGAAGGAGCACGTCCACTTCGTCGAAATTGTCGACGGCAAGCTTTAGGGCGTAAAGGAAACGTACCTCGGTGGGACCATCTCGGAGTACGTTCTCCTCAAGTGGCACGAGAATTCTTTCATTCTCCCGACGGACCGACACGGCTTGCCCGTTCACAAAGGCGGACCAGAAACGGGCACCCGTAGGGAGAAGAACAGTAAGTCGTTCCTTGCTTCCTGCATCCAGACGCACAGTGGCTTCGGTCAGCAAAAGTCCCGACTCGGAAAAAGTCGATGCCAGTTCGAAGGAGCGGACACGGGCGGGCAAAGTTTCATCGGCGGGGTGTCCCGTGATGACGATAGGCAATTCGTATTCAGGACGTAGAGCACGGAAGGCAAGGTTTGCATCGGCGGCGCCCGCCTTGCGTCGCAAATCCTCAGGAATGGACAGCCATTCGATCGGACGTAACACGGCAGGAATCGAGGACGCAATCGTCTCGACCTGCAAACGTCCACCGGCTCGCAGCGAAAGAAAGGCGCGAAGAGAATGAACCTCGGGCAGATCAAGTCCTAACACAGTCGCCCTCGATCGTCGCAACCCAGTGGCGTCTTCGACACCCTCGGGTACGGGCAAGTGATAACTGACGTCGAGTTCGTAGGGACCGATAATGCGTTTTCTGAGGCGTACCTCGCGCATATTGGGAACCGTCCCATTTCCATCAGCAGCGGGCACCTTCACGACATCTTCGACATGCTCGCCCCGAATGCGTTCGCCAGTGGCTCCTTCGGGAAGGCGAATGCCAAGGGAGCGTACGCCCGCGTTTTCGATCAGATATGAAATGCGGGCACGGGTCTCGAGCAATCCCTTGCGGGCGGTCACGTCTTGCAAAAGGGTCGCGCTCACCCATGAATCCACTTTCACTAAATCTAGGGAGAGAAAATGATCGGCACGAAGAAAGCGAAAGGTCGACACACCCTTTTCGGTGATGCCGAATTTCTTGGGATCCACCGAGCTCAACCCCCGTCGTTCAGCCACTTCCACGCGGAGACCACGTTCGGGATATACAAGGAGAACTCCCGCGTGCTTGGCGGCTTCTCGAAGAATGAGACGAGGGACAGGCCAATTCTCACCGAATTGAGTGCTTGAACCAACCAAGACGACCTTTAAGTCGTGACGTCCCATTAGTTTCTCTCGAAGATGAAGGGTAACCAGTCGCGTACCGTTGGCGTCCTTCGTTTCATCCCAATGCGAAAGAGCTTCTCCGGAAAGAGTCTCGACCTCCAAGTCCTCGGGCAGGGGAAAGCTAAGCTGAAAGATGCCTGCCCTAGTCACGGACACTTGCAAATCCACGGCCAACAAAGTGCGATCTTCACTAAGCGAAAGGGTTTCTCTGGAAGTTACACGGACATCAGGTTCAACCGCCACGATGCCTAGACGCAACTTGGCCGAGGGCTCAGCATAACGGTAAGCTCTGCGCGGAGAAGGATGACCCGAAACATCGGCGCAACCCGCAAGGCGACTGAACGGGAAGTCTTCGAGGTTCACATTGGCCATTCCTTCGACGAAGGAAGTATCCACTTGAGCCTCGTTTCCGGTAGCTACCGCAACCATGCCGACCTGCCCTGCAGCGCCCTTCAGGGAGAGCGGTCCCACCTCGCGTTCGTAGGGGAAAGGAGCAGCCGAAAGCTGAGAGCGGATAAGAAGATCGAAAGGTTCAGACATGGGAGGATCAAAACGGACGCGCAGCAGAGAAGCGTCGGGATCGAAACGCCAACTCTCGAGCCTCTCGATAGGCTTGACGTCGGTTATGGTGAGATTCGGAGGCGTGACGAATTCCAGTTCGGCCGCCCTACCCCGAGCGGGACGAATACGGGCTTCATGCACACCCTCGACTATACCCGCCGCAGGAAGAAAAAGATGGGCGAATTCGGCGTAAAGCAAGGCTTCCTCGCTCCGAAGGTCGCGCGAGCGAGGTTTCCAGCGGAGAATGGGCGAGTCACTCGGGGCAAGATGAAGACGAGCCGAGGTGGCATTGGCCTCTGATCGGTCGACGATCACGGTCACGGCTTGCGAAGACTCCACCAACAAGTCGGCCCGGTCCACACGCAAGTCGACAGTATTGATGAATCCCGCAAGCTTGGGCAAGGGGAGCGTGGCGAAACCATCTTGTCGTGCAACTACAGATTCAAACGAATAAGTAATACGATAACCTTTTTGGGGAATCGAGGCGGAAGAATTGGATTTCCGTGAAAGTGAAAATTTTGAATTGCGACCAAACAAACTAAACCTTCCCCAACCGCTTCTAGATGATAAGGATTTCTTCGGGGAGAGGACATAACTTACCCGACCATCGTCGGCCAACCGCTGAACTAATTTTGGGCCATCGGGAACCACTTGGACCGAGGTGAGCACAGCGGGCCCATCCAGCAGAATCAGCGATTCGGCCGCTTTGGGTATCCATTCGACGACGCTTTTGACCAAAGCTCGGTCTTTTTCCACTGTAATGGAATAAACGACCGATTGAGTGGAAACCGGGACTCGCGGGAGCGGGGCTTCTTTTCCTTTGGGAGTATCGATTTTCGAAGTTGGTGCGGAGATGTCAGCCGTTTTCGGAAGTGCTCCTGCTTCGTTTGAAGTGAAAAAGAAAAAAACAAAAGCTAGACAGGCCGTTACAGCACTCCCGGCACCTCTTCCTTCCTTCTTTTCTTCAGGTGCCGAGGGAATTCTTGGCAAAGCCAAATATAGCATGACTCGCGGAAGAATTCCGTGGAATATGAGACAAATACCCAGAACCGAGCAAAACCAACCGACGGGAACAGGCGAGACAAGGCATGACCAGAAAAAACCAGTCCAAACAAGCGAGGTCTTTAAGGCGAACCATCTGACACTATCACCACGCAGCTTGAACATTAGCATCCACCCCGCAAGGAGCAGGGCCCCGAAAGCCGGGAACCACGCGGCAGCTGAGATTCCATCCCCCGAATCTTCCAGTGAAATGTTTTCGATGGAGAAGCTGGGAAAAGCTCCCGCTTCGTGAGGCGGAAGAACAAAAGTAAGACCGGGATCGGAAATTAGTTTCGGATCGTGATCGAAGCCAACACCCGAGACTTGGAGCAAAAGAAGCAAACCCAACGAAAAGGAGAAAAAAGAAAATATGCCAAGCCAAACGGTTCGCGGTTCACCTCGTTTGCATTCTGTATCTCGAGCTCTCCGAACTGACCAGCTGCCGACCACTACGCAGAGCGGGGCAAGAACGATGCAAAGCAGAGGCTTCATTCCGAATTCTCCCAGCAAAAGGGCAGACAACCACGCAAAACCGTCGTGAGCAAGTCGAGCTTCCTCTTCTTCGGCAAAGCCCGACAAATCGACAAGAGTCCTCCCGCGTTCAGGTTCCACTCGCCACTTCGCCAACAACGAGGAAGCCGATTTGACCGCGGGCGCCCGCAAAAGAAAACTTTCGGCATCTTCGGTCTTCTCCGCCAACTTGAGCTCGACGGTTGCAATTTGGTTCGGGTCGGAAGATTGAGGCAACGGCACTAGGGTCTCGGTGCCCTTGGCGACGGGAGTAACCTTGCGATCATTCACTCGAACCGACCACAGATCGGCACCCTCGGGAAGCTCTACTCGAAAGTGGGCCATACCCTTGCTCTTAACTAGATAACGAGCATCCGTCACG
>CALBIN010000335.1 GCA_937893275.1 uncultured Opitutia bacterium
CTACCAGCAAGCATTTGGAAATTACAAATCACAGAACCGACTTTGGTATTTCAACAATCCCGTGGCGAACAACGGCATCGCCCTCCAAAACCTCGACTTAAATGACGCCATCCAACAAAAATCCGTACAAACCTTTGCAAAAATAAGCGGGCGAGCCACTACTGCTCACTTCAGGGCTTTAGCCGACAAAGCCGTGCCCTCCGACGGTCAACCCATACGACTTCCTATTGGAGAACTGAATCTCAACCGAACCGAACGAATAGTGGCAGCCCCCGAGGCATCTCTCAATGCCGCTCGGGTCTTCGAACTGAACAACAAAAACGGTCAAGCCTTGCTTCCGGGCAAAGTGACTCTCTATTTCGGAGCCAATTTCCTAGGCGCCACCGCCATCGATTTCGTTGGTCCGGGCGAGGAGTTTTCCCTTTATGCGGGAGTGGAAGACGAAGTAAAGGTTTCCCGTGTTCTGGATCGTTCGAAAAGCGAAAAAAGAAAGACAAGCTTCTCATCCAAGACGGAATTGCAGGCTTCCTGGATCATCGAGGTCGAGAACCTTTCCGCCGTCGAGAAGAACGTTCGCTTGGCGGATCGTATTCCCGTTTCGCAAAACGACGACGTAAAGGTGAGATCGGTAAAGATCGCTCCAAAGGTCACACCCGATGAGAAAGGTCTCTTCAGCTGGGACTTGATCCTAAAACCAAAGGAAAAGCGAATACTCAACGTGGAGTACGTTGTCCAGTATCCAAAGGATTACACCCAAAGAAGTTACCTAAACGACTCGGGAGGAGCGCTTCAGCAACAAAGAGGCAACGATTTCGAAATGAACTCCCTGCAGTTGCAATTGAGAAGCTTGGAATCGAAGTTCTGAAAAGAACGGTCTCAGCCCAAAGGATCGGGTTGGTAGCGACGAGGCCAAATATCTCGGCAGGCAGCCATTATTTCCGCAAATGCGGCAGGAGTAACCGCTTGCTTGGGGTCATCGCCAATACCCCTTGAAGGATCTATGTGAGCCTCGATGCATAGACCGTCGGCACCATAGGCCACTGCCGCCATGGAACATGCGGTCACGTACTCGTCTCGCCCAACGCTATGGGAAGGATCGACAACAACGGGAGCCCAAGTCTTATCTTTAAGTAAAGGGGTAATACTCTCGTCCGGTTGGTTGCGATAGCCATCGAGAGCCGGCATGGTGCCGCGGGGACATAGCATGACGTTCGGGTTCCCCGCCGCCACAATGTATTCGGCTGCTGCGATGAACTCATTCGGCGGAGCCATGTGACGACCACGCTTGAGAAGGACGGCGGTGGATGAACCGGTAGTCTTCTTGCCCACTTCCTTAAGCAAGGAATAGTTGAGGGCGTTGCGGGTGCCGATCTGGAGAACGTCGACACCAGCATCCACAGCTATTTCGAGTTGTTCCGTATCCATCACCTCGACGTCCACGGGCAACCCGGTACGCGCCTTGGCCTCGAGAACGATTTCAAGGGCTTTCGAAACGCCTTGGTAGGAATAAGGATTGGTGCGCGGTTTCCATACACCGCCTCGCAAGGCATGAACGCCAACTTCCTTGAGGGCGGCGGCTGTTTCCAGATAAAGATTAGGTTCTTCCGGATTGACGGTACAGTGACCTCCAATGAAAAAAGGCCCGCCCGACCCCACCGAGGTTTCTCCGACTTTCACCTGATGCTCGGCAAGAGCCGACTTTCGATCCATTGACTTATAAGGCGACTCAATCAGGTCCACCCGAGCCAAATAGTCCAGCCCGCGCAAGCGGTTGAACATGAGTTCGCGTCCTTCGTCACCGAGAATAGCGTAAATGCAACGGTTGCGCCCCACTATCTCAAGAATAGAGCAATCGAACTCGCCCGCTATGCGTTCCACCTCCGCGAGTTGCTCAGGAGTCAATTTACCTGCCTTGGGAATAATCATTCAAACAAGCATAGAGGGAATAGTGACCCCGGCAAGAGATCCTTTTGCCACGGAGGTTAAAAGCAGTTTGACGCATTAGGCAGAGTGTAAATCCTTTTGCTATGGCTTTGAGAATACTGTAGGAACAACGAGAAAATCATGGCACCCAAAAGACATACACGACGCTTCTCGCCTCTTTTCTTACACGATCGGTGAAAACATTGGCGGCATATACAGACCTAAGGGTTCTTAGCTTGGCTTGCTTGGGAGCAAGCTCTCTTTTCGGCAAGGTGAACAAACCAGAAGCCGTTGAAATCTCCGACCTTGGATTGCGCCTGCTACCTATTGCCGCAGGAGAGTTCCGAATGGGTGATGATCGAGTAGCGGTCACAGTGAAGCCATACGAGGGCGAAAGAAAGGTACGATTCACCAAGCCTTTCTTAATTGGCGAAACGGAAGTGACTCAAAAGGCATGGGAGTCGATAATGGGATTCAACCCATCTAATTTCAAAGGGCCCTTGCTTCCCGTAGAGCAAGTGGACTGGAAACAAGCCACCGATTTCTGCCAAAAGTTAACGATGCGTGAGAGTAAGGCAGGACGTCTACCGGCAGGGAAGGTATATCGCCTGCCTTCCGAGGCCGAATGGGAGTATGCGGCATTGGCCGGATCGACAACGATTTACTTTTTCGGAAACAATCCACGGCCATTAAAAGCTTTTGCTTGGCATAACCTCGATGCAGATGGACGGACTCACAAGGTGGGCCTTAAACAACCTAACAAATGGGGCTTGCGGGACATTTACGGCAATGTGCGCGAATGGTGTCTGGACGGCTATTCGCCTCGACCTAAAGGCTCTCTCGTTGATCCGGTTATTGGACCGCAAAACCCCGACAAGGTCAATCGAGGTGGCAGCTACGACTCTTGTCCCGAATGCTGCAAGACTTCTCGCCGAACCAGCTACGGTCCGGGATACCAATCAAGCGACATCGGGTTCCGTCTGGTTTTGGGGCACCCGCTAAAAGCAGCGGCTCCATAGGGTAGCATCTTTCCAAATTGCCTTCCCCCCATTTCATCGCTAAGTGATAAGAAATTTTCAAGAAAAAGTGAAAAAACATCTCTTCATTGGTCTAATCTCAAGTGCAGCTCTTTTTTTCACTGGTTGCGGAAATGATACCGGTCCAAATAGCGCAAAAGAACAAAGTGGAACGGCAAGAGAAATGCCAAACCTACGAGACGGTGACTTTTGGGACGGTTTTCAAAGCGATTTCAAGGCGAAATTTCATACCAATGATGAAGAACGTTTAATACGAACTGCAGACGGGGTTGCTTTTACCGGAGAAATCACCACGCGAATCGCAGCGGGAGCATTGTCAAGCAGAGCCAGTTATGTGGCAGGCAAGCAAGACGGAGATTCCTTCATTTGGTACGAATCGGGGGAACTCAACTCCAAAACACATTTCCGGGAAGGAATAAAGGAAGGACTTGAGATTATATGGGCCGAAGAGGGCCAAGAGTTGTCGAGGAAATATTATATTGATGGCATCGAGGACCTTTCCAAGTCTAAAGATAAAGAGGATGGGGAAGATGTCGTTTGGGGACAAAGCGCAGCAGCAAAAGCATTGGCGAAATGGACTGGAAAAGGGAATGAGTTCGGCGAAAAGTTCGCGGGGAACCCTTCTCGCGATGGAACCCTATTCATAAGGGAGACCGAGGAACTTTACACCGGCACTGTAACCGCCCTTGATGACTCAGGAAAAAAAGAAGCCGAACTGAATTTCAAAGACGGCAAGTGGGACGGTGCTATAACCAAATGGGATATAGGGGGAAATATTTGGGAAAAAGGTGAGTTTACCGCTGGCGAGCTAATAGGCTTTGAAATAAAGGATGGCAAACCCTTCGATCCCAATCAAATCATTGAGAGCTCACCTTTTCAGTAATTACGGACAAGGTAGATGGTGAATTCAGGGCTTCACGGAACACTCTCCCCATCTATCTTGTACTGACGGATTTTGTTACGAAGGGTTCGAACATTAATCGCCAGCAATTCCGAAGCCTTGGTGCGATTTCCACCTGTAGCTGTCAATGCCTGCAGAATATGCTCCCGCTCAATTTCCTCCATGGTGAGAATTCCTGCGATCTCCTCAACAGGATCGGTCTTTTCTTTCGGAGTCGATCCCGGCGGAACAGAAGATTTCACAAAAGGTGATTGCAAACTGACAGGAACACCGCCAAGTCCCAGTAACTCAGGACCGATGGCTTTTCCAGGATCGGCAAGAATAACCGCTCGCTCAACGGCATTTTCAAGTTCGCGGACATTGCCGGGCCAAATGTGATCTCGCATAGCATTGACTGCAGGTTTCGAAAACTTCGCCTTTTCCAAGCCATGCTTTCGGGCATGCCTCTTAAGAAAAGTTTCCGCCAACAGGGGGATGTCATCGGAACGATCGCGGAGAGGAGGAACAACTATCGGAAAAACATTCAGCCTGTAGTACAAGTCCTCACGAAACTTTCCTTTCTCCACTTCTTCCATAAGATTGCGATTCGTAGTGGCAAGAACACGAACCTTCACTTGAATAGTCTTATTTCCGCCCACACGCTCGAATTCTTTCTCCTGCAAAACACGGAGAAGTTTGGCCTGCAGCGCAGGTGCAATTTCGCTGATTTCATCCAGCAGAAGAGTGCCGCCATCGGCCAACTCGAAACGCCCCTCTCGCCTTTCGGTAGCTCCGGTATATGCTCCTTTTTCGTGACCAAAAAACTCGCTTTCCATCAAAGTTTCCGAAATAGATGCGCAATTGACTCTAATGTAAGGATTTGCGGCCAACAAGCTATTGTTATAAAGCTCCCTCGCCACCAGTTCTTTGCCCGTGCCATTTTCCCCCGAGATAAGGACAGTTGCTTCCGTGGCCGCCACCTTCCGCACCATCTCCTTCATAAGTCGAATGGGTTCCGCCTTTCCAACGATATCTGTTGCCTTAGCCTCGATTTCTTCGACATAATAACGAGTGACTCGCTTCATTTTATCGAAGGAAGCAGCCTTGTCGACAACCACCTCGATCTGATCGAAGGAGAAAGGTTTCATGACATAATCGAAAGCTCCCGCCTGCATACAGGATACAGCCGATTCCACCGAACCATAACCCGTCATCATCACAATCATAGGGCCATCGACCTTCGCCGTCAGTTCCTCCAGCAGTTCAGTGCCCTCTCCGTCAGGCAACCGAACATCCAGAAAAACCAAGTCAAAAGAATCCCGCGAAAGAATTTTCCTCGCACCCGCCAAATCCTGAGCCGAAGCCACAGAGTACCGCTTGTTTCGCAGTTGCGTCTCCAAAGACTTACGAATCATCAACTCGTCATCCACCACAACTATCTTCTCAATAGCCATTTAAACTATATGTACTTATCATTGGTAGCTCCCTTAGTAGGAAAAAATTACCATCCCTTCCTCTTTATTTCAACTCAATTTGTTTGCCTCAAGAACTTGACTGATCATCGAAAACAAATGATTTTAGAAAAGCTCAAGTAATAATTCCAATCGGCACAAATTCATACCAAAAGAACTTCTACATGAATACTAGCGTACGCATACCATTTCTTTTCTCAGCAGAATCCTTCATCAATCTCGTCCACAATTCGGCAACACCAATATGGCAAGCTTTTGCAGAAGACGAAAACATTCACTTTTTGTCTCTTCGAGAAAAAGACTCCAAAACTCTGTCAGATATTGCAGGAGACAAAATAAACATTGAATCTCGAAAGACGATTTCGATTCAATCTTTTACTGAAAAGCACAAAGATTTCGGACTAATAATTTGCGAAGGTATAGATCCAGACCCGGAAGGACTGTCCGCCACCAAGAAACCTATTCGAATATACTTAACATTTCGGAGAAAGAACAGTGATCTCAGAACCACACTTGCGTCAGTAGTTGCCCAAAATTGCGATCTAATCGTATCTGATTTTTTGCCAGAAGAAAGTGTCGATTCCGAAAATGTAAGCTTGCATAAAAAAATACTGAGCATTGTTCCTGAAAAATTTAGTTTGCTCCCCCCTCTGACACCTAAATTCTGTCAATCCCCGACAGAGAAAGAAAGCGATCTGTTATGGGTGATTGATCCATCGAGCATGGCAAGCGGCGGAACCAATTCAAAGATAACTTCCATCCTCTCACTAATGAAAAGTGAAAGAAATCAGGTATTCCTAAATCTTGCAACTGGAGTAATCGGCACAAAAGCATTGATCGACAAAATAAGCTCCGCTCAAGGAATTCTGGCGTTTACGGGCGACCCAGTGCTGGGACACTTCTTAATAAGCGCGGGGATCAGACTCGGCACACCTATCGTTTTCCCATTAGAAGAACCCTGCAGTCCATTTCGGTTTACCGAGGAAGAACTCACGCACTATATAAAATACAACAACTATGGAAGATCGGGATTGTCGCTTCGCGGACTAATCACAAAAGCAATTGAAACTGTACTTGTAAAAGACGAAACGATTGCATCCTGTTATTCCCCTAAGTGCCAACCGATCACGCAACAATGGGTAGACAACCTTCATCCTGAAAAACCCACCACTGGCATCGGAAAGACATTGTATCAAACGCTTCAACAAAACCAGAACACGCCAATTGATGATTCTAACTGCATAGACCAAACACCCCATAATTCCAGTGAACAAGGTCTTTCATTAATCCCAAAACCTTGGTTAACTCATCCTACTTTTGTTAAAGGTCTCAAAACACTGTATGCTATCTCCACACAAGAAAAGAGCATTACCCTTTTGCAAAAAACATCAGATTTAATCACCGAACCTCTACTCTCAGGCATCAATGATTTAAATTGGAGTGATCAAATCACTCAACCAGCGTCTACCTTAATTCAAGCAATCAACCTTAATGACCCACAATGGTTAAAGAGAAACCGACAAGATATACTTAAATGGTGGAAAGACGGGAGTCCTCTTGATTCTGCAAAAGCATTATCCTCAGCATATGCAAATGATTACAATGAAATAAACCCTAAGAAAAGAGCAAAGAGAATAGAAGAATATCAAAATGTTTTAAATCTACTGTGCCTTCAAGTTGGTTCGGGGAAAATCACAGGATGGGAGCAACATCTAACTATCAGACTCGTTTGTGCATTAAACTTAATCGATGATAAAAAAGAGATTATTGCAAAACTCATCACAACTCATCCGACAAACAGCAACTCATACCATCTGCAACTGGATCTATTCGGGTTACTGAACAAAACGGTCAAGGCAGAAGAATTAAAGTTAGACTATAATAACATAGACAATTTAAACTTGAGTTTAGGGAACTATTTCATCTGCGTTGGATTG
>CALBIN010000336.1 GCA_937893275.1 uncultured Opitutia bacterium
CATTCTCGGGGGTATTTAGGGCAAAGGACATTCTCTGGATTGTCCGTATCGTTTTACCAAAATCTCAACCCAAAGACTTCACTCAATGAAAATTCGCATCCTGTCCATTCTTTCACTCATCACTCTTTCGGGAGGGCATTTGAGTGCTGCTCCACTAGAGCTCGACAATGTTTCCGCTCAAGCGAACTGGATGATTCACGTCGACTTTGAAGGTCTGCTAAAAACCGAGGTTGGGCAATTCCTACTTGCCGAAATCAAGAAGCAGCCCAACGCCCAACGCCAGTTGGCGGGAATCAAAGCCGCCTTTGGGTTGGATATTGAGGGATTGGGAAATTTGACGGCTTTTGGTCGGGGTGAAAATGAAAAAGGAATCGCGATCGCCTCGGGAGGTTTCAACGCAAAACAGCTCGAAGGCTTTATTGCTCTAAACGAAAAAATAGAAACCTCAACCCATGCCGGCAAAACGATCTATTACGAAAAGAAAAAGGCTTTTGCCATTATTGACGAAAAAACTGTAGTTGCCGGCACAGGTGCGGATTACGTCAAACACGGCATCGACGTTGTGGAAGGGAAGGAACCTTCACGAGACCCTGACAAACTACTCAACGAACTCGCCAAGGCCATACCGTATCCCGTTGCGCTAGGTATCGCCAACTTAAAAGGGATCATGAAATTCAATCCACCGAAGAAAGCACCCGAGGCCGCGATGCTGAAGAAGGCCAGTGCCATTGGTCTGGCCATCGGAGAAGTCGATGGAGAAGTGCGAGTCGCCGCCGTGATGAAAGCCGCAGACGAGGCAACCGCCGGTCATCTTGAGAACGTTCTCCGCGGAGCCGCCAGTCTCATGACTCTCGGGGCCGATCTCGATCCCAAAGTGGCCGAACTTGCCACCGCCATCAAAACACACGTTTCACGAGAAGGAAGCCATGTTCGGATTTATCTTGGCGTTTCCGCCGATTTGGTGAAGGAAGCAATGGCGAAGGAAATGGCCAAGAAAAAAGCTCAAGAAGGGAATGATAGCGACGACGCTAGCGAAAAATAATCTGCAAGCCTCCCTTTGCCAAGAATCCCCAGGCAAGCTTTCATCGAGTGCTTCCTTGCCCAAGACTGACGAGGAACTTGCCCGAAAGGCAGCTGCGGGAGACCTAGACGCCTTTGAAGCACTTGTGCGTAGACGGCGCCAAGGGCTAGTTCACTTTCTTGCCTCATTTTCCCAAAGTGCCTCCGATGCGGAAGATCTTGCTCAGGAAACATTCCTGCGAGCCTATCGAAACCTGTCTCGTTACGATCCCCGAAAACCTTTCCTTACTTGGCTATACGTCATCGCTCGTCGCTTGGCCATCAACTTCAAGAGAAATCGATTGCGGCGAGGGGAAAGCCCCCTTCCCGAAGCAGGAACGGAGATCCCAGGGATTGAAGGTGCGCCCTTTTCCGATTTCGACTCCTTGTGGGTGAGTGCCTCGAAACTGCTGTCTCCCGATGCCTTCATGGCTCTCCGGCTTCATTACGGGGAAAGCATGCCGGTGAAAGAGATCGCTGAAGTCCTTGGGAAAAGCACAACCGGAACAAAAGTACTGCTCTTTCGCGCTCGTCGAAGTTTAGCCGATAAAATGGACCCTCAAACCTATGAACCGATCAACCCGTAACATACAGTCAGCGCCATGATCGCCAAACTTCTCGCACTCTGTCAAAACCGTCCTGCCACTCGGAGGGAAGAACTTATGGTCGAAGCTCTTCGCCGCGAGACTCGCTCCGAGCATCACGGCTCCACGGTCGGCGCTACCGACGATGAACAAGTCCGGGAAATCATGTGTGCCATTGCCGCCTCCCCCCCTGAAACTGACTCGCAACAGTCTCCCTCGACAGGTTACTTGATACCGGTTTTCGGTTCTCTTTCTGCAATGGCCTTGGTACTTTTCGTTTTCATATCCTTGAGCGAGAAGGATAAGCTGGTTTCTCCGATTCACGAACAAACCAACCACATCAAGTCGCCGAAAATCGAAACATTTCCACTCAATCATTTTCCAGAACGCTTGCCCGAGAAATCGCTCAATGTTCTGGGCGAAGTAGCTTACGCCTCTCCCCTCGCGGTAGAGACAACTCGCCTTAAACGAGATATCCGGCGAGGAACCGATTCCTTGTTGGCGATCGTCCTGCCATGGGGCGATCTCGTCAACCGCACCCCTACCCTAACCCTTCCGGTTTTCCCGCCCTTGCCCCAAACTCCCTACCAAACCGAACTCGACAACCTCCGTCGAGACACCATGAAAGCACTCGATTTCATAGAAGGAACACTTTCAGTTTTCAATGGATAGCTTGGTCGTCATTCATCCATTCGAGATGAAGGAAAGACTGCCCAAGGATTGATGCACGTCGATATGTTAATCGGGCGAAAGAGTGTAGGAAAAATATTACTGGAGGTTACGAAAAGAGTTTGCGCAAGAGAGCCGAAAGGCTTTTCGATAAGATTTTGTCGAAGCCTGGAAGACAGGTTGATGCTCAGTGCAGGCAAAATTACATCGGACTTGAAAATGGCAAACGCGTTGCGACGGAAATTCAAAGGCTTCCATTTGGAATCGATGCCTCTGGTTGTTCTTGTTTTGCAGGGCGCGATAGATTCGGCTTTCGCCAAGGCACAAAACACCGTGGATTTCACCAGCGACATATTGCCACTTATGAGTCGTATGGGTTGTAACGGGGCGGCGTGCCACGGAAAAGCTGAAGGACAAAATGGATTCAAATTGTCCGTGTTCGAACATGATCCAGAAAGTGATTTCAACGCGCTTACGATGGATAGCCGTGGTCGTCGCATATTACCGACTGCTCCGGAGCAGAGCTTATTGCTTCGCAAGATCACCGGAGAGGTCGGGCACGGCGGCGGCATTCGAGTGACAAAGGAAACTTCGGCATACAAGTTGTTGCGCAAGTGGATTGCGAACGGAAATCCCTTTTCCATTGAGGGAAAGTCAAAACTCGAGAAAGTCAGACTGGATCCCGCTCGACGATCGATGCGATTCGGAGAAAAAATTCAGTTGAAGGTGCTGGCGGACTTTGATGATGGTTCCACCCGGGACGTGAGCTGGTTGTCGATGTTTCACTCAAATGACGAAGGCATGGCCACGGTGAGCGAGGATGGCAAAGTGGCCATCGGTGACTCGGTCGGCCAAGTATCGCTAATGGCCCGGTATCGCGGGAAGGTGGCTGTTTTTCAAGCCATCGTTCCGCAAACGGGTCCGAAGGTGGCGTATCCGGAAATACCGACGAATAACTTTATAGACGAACTGGTGGGACGACAGCTAAAGCGTCTTAATATTGCACCTTCGGGCTTGGCCAACGACGCAACCTTCATTCGGCGAGCATACCTCGATCTCATTGGTCGACTGCCCACGGCACGGGAAGCCGAAGCCTTTCTGAAAGAGGAAATGGTCGACCGGCGTTTAAAATTGGTGGACGGGCTTTTATCGCGACCGGAGTTTGCTGATTTCTGGGCCCTTCGGTGGTCGGACTTGCTCAGGGTGGATCGGCTCAAATTGGGCCACGAGAACGCCCATGAGTACTACCGCTGGATTCACCAGTCGTTGGCGACCGACAAACCCTTGAATAAGATGGTTCGCGAACTTCTGACTGCCGATGGACCGTTGAATGAACAGCCTGCCGGATACTTTTTCCGCACTGCGAAAAGCACGGGCGAGATGTCTGCAATGGCGGCTCAGGTGTTCTTGGGAGTGCGACTGACTTGCGCGGAATGCCATCAACACCCTTACGATCGCTGGACACAAAAGGACTACCATGCCATGCGTGGCTTTTTTCAGCAGGTGAAGACAAAGGAATCAGCTGCGGGCTTGGCCCTTCTTGCGAATGGCAACCCAGTCATTAAGCATCCACGCACAGGCAAGGTCATACACCCCTACCCTCTAGGCGCATCCATGCCCGATAAACCGCCGGAGGGTGATCGACGCATTGCATTGTCTGATTGGTTAACTGCTCCCGAAAATCCTTGGTTCGCTCGAAACTTGGCCAATCGTATCTGGGCCCATCTGCTCGGGAATGGTCTGGTTGCGCCAGTGGACGATCTTCGAGAGACTAATCCGCCGAGCAATCCGGAACTGCTCGACGAATTGGCGAAGCACCTCATCAAAAGCAAGTACGATCTCAAGGCAATGATTCGGCTCGTTACTGCATCTCGCACCTATCAGCTTTCATCCAAGCCGAACGACAGCAATTTTCGCGATGAGAAAAATTTCTCTAGGTCGCTTTTTCGACGACTTCCTGCCGAAGTGCTGATGGATGCGGTGTGCGACGTGACAGGTGTGCCGGAGAAGTACGACGGCATGCCTAGCGGTTACCGGGCGGTGCAGTTGTGGGATAGCCAAGTGAGGCACTATTTTCTTAAGCTTTTTGGCCGTCCCGGGCGTTCGACGGTTTGTGAATGCGAACGCGTTACCGGGGCTACTATCGCCCAGTCGCTACATCTCATGAACTCCCCCAACTTGCAGCGAAAGCTCTCCCATCCGAGCGGTACCGTCCAGCGCCTCTTGCTTCGTCATACCGAAGACGCTGAACTCGTAAAGGAACTCTACCTCGCATGCTACAGTCGGAAGCCCACAACGGAGGAGACCCGAATTGCCATTGACTATATACCCAAAGACAATCTCTTACGCGAAAAAGCGGTACAGGATCTCGTTTGGTCTTTGCTTAACTCACTGGAATTCATCTTTAACCATTGAAGGTCTTGAGATAACTTTAAATCGATGAGGAATTCCAATTATGACTGAGAAAAGATTCTGCGATGGTTGGGGTAGACGAGACTTCCTCCGAATAGGCGCGACAGGGGCCTTGGGGCTGAACATGTCACTCCCCAAGCTGCTACAAGCCGAGGCCTCCGGAAACTCGCTTACGGCAAAGAAAGACATCTCTTTCATTTTTGTTTTCCTCAAGGGGGGGCTTAGCACCATCGATACGTTCGACATGAAGCCAGATGCCCCGAGCGAAATCCGCGGGCCGTTTCAATCGATTCCCTCCAATGTTCCGGGTACCCGCGTTTGTGAAAAAATTCCTAACATCGCCAAGGTGATGGACAAGTTTTCGATCATTCGATCATTCACTCACCGGAATGCCGGACACGGACCTGCAGACCATTACATGCTTACGGGGTATCATCCCCTTGGTGGCTTCGACGTAGGGCTGAAACCCAACAACCAGCACCCTGCCATGGGGTCCGTCATTTCTCACAAACTTGGACCGCGAGGCGCCATCCCGCCGTATGTTTGCCTGCCGAACATGCACAACAGCGGAAGTTCAGCCTATCTGGGACCCGAGGCAGCACCATTCACGATTGAGGCGGATCCCAGTTCCCCGGGATTTGCCGTACCGGACATGCATCCCCCGTTCTCGATCGAGGCCAAACGCATTGATGACCGGCGAAGCCTTTTGTCAAAGGTGGATCGCTTTCACAAAAGCATGGAAGCGAAAGCGAACCGAGGTACCCGGGAACTTGGTGTCTTTGCCCAACGAGCCACGGAATTGATGACGAGCAAGGCGGCCAAGCAGGCCTTCGACATCAACAAGGAATCCGATGGACTTCGCGATGCCTACGGTCGCAACACGCTCGGCCAATCCTGCCTTATGGCCCGCCGCCTAGTGGAGGCCGGCGTTCGATGCGTGACCGTCGAGCATTCCAATTGGGACACCCACTACCACAATTTCCAAACCCTCCAAGATGACCTATTGCCGAAGTTCGACCAAGCGATCCCCACGCTCTTCAAGGATCTTGACTCGCGAGGACTTCTCCAGAACACCCTCGTTTTGCTAACCGGCGAATTCGGTCGCACCCCAAAGATCAACGATTCCGCCGGGCGAGATCACTGGAGTCGTTGTTTTACGGTAGCGTTGGCAGGAGCAGGCATCAAAGGCGGTCGCGTGTTGGGCAAAAGCGACAAGTGGGCCATGGATCCAGCGGAAGATCCCTATGGCCCCGAAGACCTTTGCGCCACGGTCTACAACCGCATGGGTATTGATCCGCGAAGCGAGATGCACACACCGGATGGTCGGCCAATTATGCTTACCAACAACGGCAGAGTAATTAAGGATTTGCTGTAATCGTGAAGCGAGCTACCTCCATCATCGCTCTGGGGTTGGCCGTATCAGCACAAGCCGAACCACCGGGCATAGAGTATGTTTTTCCTGCTGGTGGCCAGAAAGGAACAACTGTTCAAGTGCACGTGGGGGGGTATTACTTTCACGGAGAAGCCAATTTTGAAATGCTTGGGACTGGCGTAAAGTATAAGTCCTCGATCAAACGGATCGAGACGATCTGGTTTGAGGGCCCCATGATTCAACAACCGTTGTCCTCCAAGAAAGAGGGCTATCCAAAGGACCATTTGGGTGAAATATCGATCCATGATGAAGCACAAATTGGGCACCGTCTCTGGCGGTGCCGAACCTCGCAGGGAGTCACGCGCCCGCTCAAATTCGTGATTGGCGACCTTCCCGAGATCACTGAAGTTGAAGTCGCGGGCAATCCCATTGCCAAAGAGGTGGCCTTGCCCGTCACCATAAATGGTCGCATCTTCCCACGTGAGGACGTCGACCTCTGGACCTTCGAGGCAAAAGCCGGCGAAACCATTGTTTGCGATCCGGCTGCCAAACGGTTCGGCTCTCCCCTTGCAGCCGTAATGTTTATTCGGGATTCAGAGGGGAATTCCATCCAAACGAAAAAGGTCCTGAAAGGTGGCGATTCCGTTTATTGGTTCAAGGTACCGAAAACAGGACGTTACGAGGCAAGCATTCACGATGCCCGGTTCGAAGGCTTGCAGAATCACGTTTACAGGCTAACCATAAAGAGAGCACCTCACCTCATCTCCGTCTACCCTCTTGGTGGTCGACATGGTTCCTCCTTTCAAGCTGAATTAATTGGTCCCGGCCTCACGGGAGAGATGGCCGAGATCGGATTGAAAGGTGACTCGGAACATCGCCAAACCATCACAATCAAGAGCTTTGGACATGCCACCTTTGCCATTGGCGAACACCCCGAACACCTGGAACCTGCGAAGTCGCCCGTTTCCGTGCCCTCAGTGCTAAACGGTCGTATCCTCAAGCCAGGAGAAATCGACAAGTGGCTAATCGCGATGAAGGAGAAGGAAGCCGTCACCCTAGAGCTTTTAGCATCAGCGCTCGGCAGTCCTCTGGACTCCGTGTTGGAAGTGTTGGACGAGGAAGGCAAACAACTGAGCACCAACGACGACAGCGCAAAAGGCCAACTGGACTCGAAACTGGAATTCACCGCTCCTAAGGGCGGTGTTTACACCCTGGCAGTCAAAGACCGTTTCGCCTCTCGCGGGGGGGCCTCCTTCGCCTATCGACTGACCGTAACGCCCCTGTCTGCCCAACCTGATTTCTCTCTCACTCTCGCCGACTCGCACTTAAACGTCGTACGCTCCACCGACCCCATCACGGACGAGACCAAGCCTGCGGGATCCAAGCTGCGCGTTTCGGTGGATAGAAAAGGAGGGTTCAAGAAGGAGGTGTTCGTAACCGTCGATGGACTGCCTCCGGGCGTAAAGGTTTTCAACTCAATCATTGCTGCGAAAAAAAACTTCACAGACCTGCAATTCACGATTCCACCCAAAACAAGAGTCGCCATTCACCGACTGACCGTTAAAGGCACCGGCGACGTCGGCGACCATAACGCCACACGCTCTGCCTCTGTTCCGGAAGGCTTGGATCATCTCCTGTGCGGAATTGCACCTTCCGTTCCCTTCAAGCATCAAGGTCAATACCTGTTCCTTACGGGTACACCTAGCGGTTCCACTTATCACCGTCCCTACGCACTGGATAGAGGTGGTTTCGAAGGCCCATTAATCGCCCGTCTAGCCGACAGGCAGATTCGCCACCTTCAAGGCGTCACAGACCGCGTGTTGGAAATTCCGCCGGGAAAGAAAGATTTCAAGTTTCCCATAGCGTTGCCTTATCGCATTGAGATCGGTCGTACAAGTCGTGTGCAAGTAATGCTGGTAGGCGAAATCACAGATTTCGACAAAACGAAGCACACGGTCAGCTACACTTCTAACGAACGTGATGACCAGTTCATCTGCGTCCCTTCCGCCGGATTAGTCTCCCTTGAGACGACTAACGACTCCTTCTCCCTTCCTTCCAACGACGCCTTTACTATTTCCGTTAACATCCGTCGGGCCAAAAATGTCTTGAAGCGACCCATGTTAGTCGAACTGGTTCAACCCGACCATGCTCGAGGTATCCTTGCAGAAGCCGTTGAATTGGCGCCTGGTCAAGAAATCGCCACCCTAAAAGTTATGACCACTGAATCTCCGGGTCCCCTTAACGCTCCCTTTACCATTCGCGCCCGGACAATCGATGCTCCGCGCCATGTCGCCGAGAAAAAAATCGAGTTTGTTCCACCCATCAAATAATTTGATTGCTCTTTAAGGACCAATCTCGGCCATCTCCATAACACAACCGTACGATTTCGAACCACTTTTGGGGAGAAGGAAGGAAACTGTCGGTTTTCAAAGCTAAGTTTTTATTTTCCTGTTGAAAATGTTGCGTATCCGGAAAGACGAGGCCATCACTCTCTAGATGCCTAGCTTTCGTATAAGAACCATGACATCCGACGATTGGGTCGAGGTCGCTGAAATGATTCATGTCTCCCTCAATTACTGGTATGCTAGCAAGGGGGATGGTCCAAAGTTGAAATGCGGTCCCGAGCACGTCCAGCTGCACTGCCAAGTGAACGAGGCCCTAGATCCCGGGCGTTGTCTCGTGGCCGAGATGGATAGCACGGGAAGACTGGCTGCCTGTTGCTTTTACCATCCTAGAGAGAGGCATGTTTCCCTTGGCATTATGGTGGCGCACCCGAATTACTTCGGTACGGGTGCAGCCAAGGCCATTCTCGGCGAGGTCATCGCATTTGCCGAAAAGGAAGAAAAACCCCTGCGTCTCGTTTCAAGCGCTATGAATCTGGATTCGTTCTCGCTCTACAATCGAGCTGGATTCGTGCCTTACGCCATGTTTCAAGACATGCTCATCGACGTACCCTCCGAGGGACTCGACTTGCCGGAGATCGAGGGAGTGGAGGTAAGAACAGGGCGAGTAGAGGACGCTCCTGCAATGGCTGCTCTAGAACGAGAAATCAGCGGTATCGAAAGAGAGAGCGATTTTCGCCACTTCTTGGAGAATCGCGAGGATATCTGGCACGTGTCTGTCACCGAGGACGCTTCGGGTGGACTCAACGGTTTCCTTTGTTCGGTCACTCATCCCGGTTGCTCTCTAATAGGTCCCGGAGTTTCCCGCAACGACCAACAAGCTGCCGGCCTTTTAAGGGTGGTGCTCAATCACGAACCAGGACGAACCCGCGTCTGGCTCGCCCCTTGCGATAAAACCGAACTCGTGCAGACCTGCTATTCTTGGGGAGCACGCAATTGCGAGCTCCATACGGCCCAAGTGTTAGGCGAGAAATATAATATTTCGGGCGTAATAATGCCAACCTTTATGCCTGAGACTTGGTAGCCGTCGTGCTGCGCGTTTCGCAAGTGCTTGTTTTCGAGCGTATTGCGTAAGTGCAGCTTCGTTCTTTTGTCCATTATAAAATTTGGTTAATTTTGTAATAGGTTTTTGTTAAATTTCTTTAAATAACTGTCGATACTATAGAGTACTCTAGAAACTATTATGGTTTTTATGGTTCTTTATATTGAATATCTACTATATTAATTCGGATGGGCTCTTCAGGGCGAACGGCGTCGC
>CALBIN010000337.1 GCA_937893275.1 uncultured Opitutia bacterium
CCGCTCTCTACTTCTTCGTGCTCAACTTGGGCTCAGGAAGTATCGAAGATTGCCCAAACTGCGGGGCCGAAAATTCCAATGACGCCGAGCATTGCAAAGAATGCAGGCAGTACCGGCCTGTAGACGACCTCTCCGAGAACTACTGGCTATGGGCAATTGGCAGCGGGTGTTGCTTGCTGGCCATGATCGGATGGATCACCTCGCAGTGATAAACTTTCGACTTTTCGTACCGCCTTCTCACCAAATCAACGCTTACGACAGGAGAATACAATGAATGAAGAAATTACATTAGATTCCAAATTCAACCCACTGGACACCATTCTGCGGACTTCGGGCATCGTGGGTTTCGTTTACGTTGTGTTCGGCGGCTTTGCCTTGGCGGGAGGAAATCCTATCTGGCTTATACATCTCGCTGAAATCGCAATTGTATTTGGGGTAACCTTCTGCGGTTTGCTGTCCACCCATCAAGTGAACTTCCTCGCCTATATTCCCAAGGCGGTCTTGGCATGCGTAATAAAACCGGAACCCAATCAGGAGTATTGCCAAATATCCGAAAGCGGCAGGCGATATGCGGCCTGCGGTGGCGGCTTGGCGGTAATGCTCGGAATCATCAACACCATGTCCAATCTGGAAGACCCTGAAACGATCGGACAAAAAGTCGCTGCTGCCATGTCCGGGGTGGTGATTGCCGTGTTGATCTCGCAAGGACTATTCGTATACCTACGTCACACCTTCGCCGAGAAAAGGTAGAACGGTTCCTCTGTTTCATACCTAGCGACCGATTCATACTTGTGCCGAAAGCTATCAAGCAATCGTCCACATCGCAGAGGAGACAGAGGGCAGGCGGAGGAACCCGTCCCTGCGAGCAAAGATATCTTGAAGACCTTGCGTTGATACTTTCTCCGAATCGGCGACAAGAACGGGTTCTCCGAATTGCTCGGGAGTTACAGGCAAAAGGACATCTTTGTTAGGTAATGGGTTGACGGTGAACAAGAGGCGAGCGAAACCTGCGGAGCGGTCGGCGTTGATGAGTATGGCTACGGCTTGGCCATCTTTGGATTGGAAGGATTGGTAGTAGCTTTCGGGAGGATGCTCGCTAGGGCGAAGAAGCTTGCCCGTTTCGGACAGGCGCAAGGCTATCCAATCGCGAACGTATGCATGGTGCTCGGAATGTTTTTCGAGAAGGGAATAGTCGAGGGCGTTGAGGTCGCCTCGCAGGTAGGTATTGCGGACTCCCTTCTTGGAACGAAGAAAGTCCTGCCCGGCGGAAAGCATGGGAACACCGGGAGAGGCAAGCAACACAGCGAGGGCGAGGCGATGACGGCGGATGTCGAGTGCAGTGGGATTAGAGCCATTTCGTCGAGGTCTTTCCGTGAGACGGTCGATGAATGCGTAGTCGTCGTGCGACTCGACGTAGTTTACCGTTTGGGAAGGGCGAGCAGAAACGCTACCGGGCGAACCTTGAAGCCAGCGAAGAACGGAGGAGGCGTCACTTTTGCCAAGGGCATAATCGAGAAGTCCTTCACGAAGATCGTCTCCCCAGAGAGAATAGGTGGTCTCGTTCATGGCGTCGGGAAGGCGTCCGCGGAAGCTCCATGGCTCGGCGATCAGATGCAGGCCGGGCTTTATCGACAGAAGCTCGTGCTCAATTTCGCGGAGGAACTCGATGCCGAGCAGTTCGGCGAGGTCGAGACGAAAGCCGTCGACGTCGAAAGTTCGTACAAGGTACTTCAGACTGTCGATCACGAGACGGCGAGCGGCGGACGAATTGGACCTGAGGTCGTTGCCGCAACCGCTGTGGTTTGTGAGGCGACCGAACTTGTCGGTTGCGAAATATAGTCCCTTGTCGACGCGGGCGAGGTGATTGGGCACGCCGACGTGATTGTAAACGAGATCGAGGATGACGGCCATTCCCTTGCCGTGGCAGGCCGAGACGACTTCTTGGAATTCTCTAATGCCGGATGCTTGCTCGGGATTTAACGAATAGTGAGAGGCGGGAGCGAAGAAATTGACCGGCATATACCCCCAAAAGTATTCGTCGGAGGTCTCGGCATCCGGCTCGAGAACGGGCTGCAGTTCCACGGCATTGGCTCCGAGTTGGAACAGGTAGCAATCGTCCGAGCGGATCCACTTGGCGAGACCCGCAAAGCCGAGTCGCTCGGACGGGGTCAGGTCGAGAGAAGCCTTTGCGAGCAAATCGCGAACGTGAGCCTCGACGATCACGAGGTCTTCACGAGCAGGAGAAACAAAAGGCTCGGCAGTTGTTGATCCGACGGTTCGAGGATCCAAAACGATGCCCGGACCGGTTGGCCCAACGCATGCAAGGGCGTAAGGATCCAGCACTTCGACGGATTGATTGAAGTCGGTGCAAGTCTCTTCATTGGAGACTCCTACCCAGTAGGCATAGAAGCATCCGGAAAGGTCCTTGGGCAGGTTGATCTCCCAAGCTCCCGATTCATCCTTGTCCAGAGAATGTGTTTCGCTAGGGAAGGAGGGAAGACTCTCAGAGAGGTGAACGGTCACCTCGTTCGCCCTCGGGGCAAAGAGTCGAAAGCGAGTTTCCCCTGACTCCACGCGAACACCGAACCAACCTTCGGGAATCAACCGCTCGGCCAAATCATCGATGGTTCCGGAAGCAAAGTCAGGAGGAATTAAAAAACGAAGAAGATCCCGGTGAGAACGATCCTTTCGAAAGATCAAGTTTCGCGCCCCCGGCATGGATTGCTCGACGTTTGGAGCTTCGTCCGGCGGGTTTAGCCATTTCCCGTCTCCGTTAATGAACTTGAACGGAAACGGAGCCAAACTCGCCACTTCACCCCAAGGTTTCTCAAGGCCGAGAAGTCCGTCTTCCCGAGGAGTCAAAAGCCAATCGTCGTTACCGCTGGCCTTTTCCCAGTCGTTGAAGGGCCCTGCCAAATAAGCTTTGGCGCCGGGACGAAGCAAGAAGGGATAAAGGATCGGCTCGACAAGGAACAATGCCTGCTCACCTAAGCGAGCATAACCACAAAGAGACCCTCGCTCGGTTGGCGATAGCGGGGAGAACTCCCCTGCCCCATCATCTGACTTCCATTCCGATGGGAAATCAGCAATGGGTTCGCCATTCCAATCTCGATTCAGAGCCACGAGCCCGCAATCGCGAGATTCCCGCCAAATCCGCAAAACCTTATTTGCCATGCCATGCAACAATAGGGATGAGCCAATCTCGACAATCGAAAAATCTTTGCGGATAGGTCATAGAAATATAGTATGAGAGAAAATATGACATACCGAAGAAATGAACGAGTGCTGGCTGCCTTGTCCGGAGGAGTGGACAGCGCTGTGGCGGCGGCCTTACTGGTCGACGCTGGGCACGAGGTGGAAGGCGTCTATGTAAAGACATGGGAACACGAAACGGACGTGCTGGGAGATTGCCCCGGAGCACAGGACCTTGCTGACGCCCAAGACGTCGCAGAATGTTTGGGAATTCCATTTGAAGTCGTGAACTTCGTCGATTTCTATCAAGAGAACGTGGTCCAGCACATGGTGGAAGGCTACCGAAATGGGATTACTCCCAATCCCGACGTGACCTGCAACCGCCGAATGAAGTTTGGGAAATTGCTCGAGCACGCCGAGGATAGAGGATTCGAGGCTTTGGCCACGGGCCATTACTGCAGACGGGAGCTCGCCGAAGACGGCACGCCCCAGTTGTGGGAAGGTCTGGACAAGAACAAGGACCAGTCCTACTTCCTCGCCCGCATCCTGCCAAAGCAACTTGCGGCGGCGAGATTTCCCTTAGGCGAAATCGCCAAACCCGAGGTACGCCGAATCGCCAAAGAGCGGAACATTCCCGTTGCCGACAAAAAGGATAGCCAAGGCATATGCTTTCTCGGTAAAGTGAAGGTGTCCGAATTCCTTGAGGGATTTCTGGATGACGAGCCCGGAGAAATCGTAACAAGCGAAGGGAAAGTAGTTGGCGAGCATCGCGGGTTGCATAGATATACCTTGGGCCAAAGGAGGGGTATAGGAGTGCCGTCAAACACCGATAACGAAAATTTCGTGGTCGTGGGAAAGGATCCGGCTGCAAAAAGACTAATTGTTGCGTTTGAGAGTGCGGATGCCCCGGGGCTTTGGGGGACATCCTTTATCGTAGACGATTTGAGTTTCGTTGGCGAACCCGTGACCGGCAGACAAAAACTGTTGGCTAAACCTCGTTATCGAGACCCATCCACTCCGATTGACTTTCACCCATTGGACAACGGATCGGTAGAAGTTACTTTCGAGTCACCTCAACGAGCTCTCGCTCCCGGACAAGTTATCGCCATATACGACGGCGAATGCCTGCTCGGCGGAGGTTTTTACCAGTCTTCTCTTCTCGGACGGGCCGACTTACCTCCTGAAAAGGTGCTTTCAGCTTGATTTCACACTGGCATTAAGTCACAAAGTGAATGCTTTCCCATACTTGCCCATGCGTCTGCGTTTATCCAACTACACGAAGAAAAAGCTTCCGTTCAAGGAAGACGAAATACCTCTCAAGACGAAGGAGAAACTTGAAGAGCACCTTCAGGCTGCCATATCTTTTCTGCAGACCCAGCAGAATGTATTGAGTCGCACTCTGGACGTACTCGAGACAATGGCCGGCTTGGCCGAGGTCGGTGAAGAAAAGTTCCTTCCAAAGAAAAAGCAGCAAGAGGAAGAAGAACAAACAACGGAACGCCTTAGGGAGTTGGTCATAGAGCTCAAATGGTTGGCCACCCTCGAGTTCAACAAGCGACTACTCTTCAGTGGAGAGAATAAAGAAAAGTCCTTCAAGCTCTTTAAGGGCGCCGGGTCTAAGGCCCCAAAAATCAAACAGCATCCGGTGAAGCATCACGTAGAAGCTCTGGCATCTGAAAAGTCAGTCGATGCCACATCCGTCCGGAGGATGCTCAACGCACTCCATGAAATGCTTGGGCAAACCGACGCCGCCGTAAGTGACCTTCAAACCAGTTTCACCGCCCTGACATCAGATCCCGAAGCCAACAAGGAATTGAAATTTATCGAAGAAAAAGTGGAGACTTGGGTATCAGAAATACTGGCCCGAACGGATGGCATATCGGTACAAGCTCACATTTCATCCAGGCAAGTCGACGGTTTGGTGCGGGAACAGCACGGAAAATTTGAGGAATGACCCCAAACCAAGAGCAACCTCGCGATAATCCAAGAAAGCGCGGCGGCTCTTTCTTGGGAATACACTACGTTCGTTGCGGAAGCTACGGCAGAATCTACAAAAACAAAGAAGGTACTGCCTACACTGGTCACTGCCCCCGCTGCATGCACCCAATACGAGTCCGAATTGGATCGGGAGGGACAGGCCATCGGTTCTTCAAGTGCTTTTGCCCATGACTCGGAGACTCAGCCACGCTGAACTACTGGGACTCAAGCGCTGGAACACACCCACCATTTACAACGGTTGGGAGCAAATAACGAACAAGGAACGGACGGGAGGATTCGTTAACCGCGGGGAGGTCTCCGACTTCATGCCGCAAATGGGGCCTATGGTCGGCTATGCCGTAACCGCGGTCTTCGAGCCAAGCAACCCAAAGCATTCAATAAAGAACCCCGATGCATGGGCAGAATATCGGGAATACCTGGCAAGCGTGCCCGGACCAAAAATCGTGGTCACCCAAGACCTTGATCACCCGGATTGCGCTGGCACTTGCTGGGGCGAGGTGAATGCCAACGTCTGCCGGTCGCTGGGATGCGTCGGTTGCATTCAGGACGGAGCCATCCGCGACGTAAACGAAATGACCAACGCCGGATTCAAGGCCCTCGCCCGTCGATTGTGCGTCGGGCACGCTTACTCCTGTCCGGTTCGCTGGAATTGCGAGGTGGATGTTTTTGGAATTAAGGTAAAGCCTGGACAACTGATCCACGCCGACAAACACGGGTTCATCGTCATTCCCAAGGAAGACCAGAGCCAACTCCTCGAAGCTGCCCGCTTCATGGATCAAAACGAATGCGACACATGGATTTCCGCCGCTCGCGATGCCGCAGGAAAGACAACCGAAGAAGTTCTCGAATCCATTCTTGATGCCGAACGCACTTTCCGTAAAAACGCCAAAGTTCGTTTCGGTGAGGAGTGACGAATAAGGCTTAGAGCCCCTCTCTTGGATCAAGCTAGGGGTCTAGATCGCTCAGAAGAAAGCAATCATGGAAAAGAGGATAGTCAAAGGCGTAGTGAAGGAAGGACACAGGGTGGCATCCGGCACGGCAGAGGACGATCGTTTTCCAGAAGGGACCTTGGCCTTGCAAATGCCTAGATTCGCAGAGCGAGGACTCGACCTGTCCCCATACCACAGAGGAACATTAAACGTCTCCATCGCTCCAGTACTATTTCAGATCGGCAAGTCATGGAAGAGCTTGCCCAATGTAAAATGGAGTCCAGTCATGCCTGCTGAAAACTTCTCCTTTTACCGATGTGAGATACGCCTCTCGGGTATGGAATCGTTCGAGAAGAGCTTGGTCTATTGGCCGCACCCCTCGACCAAGCCCGAATTTCAGCAGGATTCATCGGTCCTTGAAATACTAGCCCCCTTTATCGAAGAAGCCAGTTACGGTTCAGCAGTGGATTTGTTGCTCGACCCCGAAGAGATTGAAATTTCGTACTGATTTCAAACGACTCGCTCCTCTCCGCCATCAATTGGAACTTGGGCACCCGTGGTTTTGGAAAAGCGAGGACCACAAAGTTCACAGGCGGCTTCAGCAACATCGTGCGAGGACACCTCTGTCTTGAGTAAATTACGACATTTGTATTCCTCGACAGTCATCCCATAGGCTTGGGCGCGTTTCTCGAGTATTTCTGGAGTCCATAGGTTAGTATCGAAAACGGAGTTGGGGTGCAGGACGTTTACCCGGATGCCGGATGCGGCCCATTCGAGGGCGGCAACGCGAGCAACTTGAGTCATGGCCGCTTTGGAGGCGGAATATGCAGCAGCGCCCGGACCGGGAGCCGGCACGTTTTTTGATCCCACTACCAGAACGCGACCTCCGATCGGAGATAATTTCAGAAACGGATGACAGAGACGCAGAAGGCGTTGGTTTGCATCCAAATTCAGCGCCATGGTCTTGCTCCAAGTTTCGTCATCCAGTTCCTCAAGTCGTTGAGTTGGCGGAAAAAGACCGGCATTCAGGACCAATATGTCAAGACCGCCAAAAGCCTCCACGGCTTTGGCGATTGAGTCCTCTACGAATTCGGAATCGACAAGGTCCCCGACGATAGGGAGATAGTCGATCGCAGGCTCGGCGGAATCGAGGTCGATGCCGACCACCGCGCACCCACGAGATCGAAGAGATTTCACGCAGGCTCGACCGATGCCCGATGCGGAACCGGTAACGAGAGCGACCTCCCCGGCGAAAACAGGAGGTGTCCCTAGCTTGTTCAGTTTGGCCTGCTCAAGTTCCCAGTATTCCATGCGGAAAAGGTCCAGTTCGCCCACGGGTTCGTAACCGCCGAGAGCTTCCGTTCGTTCAACTATGTCGAAAGTATGAAGAGCAATGGCTTCGGCTACGGCGCAGTCGCTCGGTCGACGCCCGGCGGACAGTAGACCGAGCTCAGGGTCGAGAACGAGACGAGGGGCGGGATCAAGCATGGCGAGGCGTTCCCCGCCGGCAACCTTCTCGGCGTTGCGGCTAAAGGATTCGCCATAGGATTCCGCGTAGGCTGTCACGTCACGCCCGAGCAATGGTGACCGTTTCACACGGATAACGTGGTCGGGGGTAGCGGTCCCTCGCTTGTGAGCCTCCGTCCACTGCTTGTTGCGGGCAAAAGACAAAGCCCTCGGCGAGCGATTGGCCCGTAGCAGCATG
>CALBIN010000338.1 GCA_937893275.1 uncultured Opitutia bacterium
GTGTCCTGTCTTTACCGCGTCCCATTCCTCTGTTTCCTTGTCATGTACTTCGAGGCGAACTCGTTTAGCTTCCTTCGGGGCGGAAACCTCGATCACATCTCCCTTTTTTAACCAAATCGAAGCTCGGCTCCAACTTTCGCCAACTGCGAAGAGAGAATTCGCCATTATCGCGAAGCCGAAGCTTGCGATAATTAAAGGGTGGCAAGCTCGGTTCAAGACAATGGGTTCAGGACCCTGTAAACTTTTCGGCGTTTTTTACCCAACTTTCCGGGCCGCCTTTCATGTATCCGCTCTTCCCCTTAACCTTGCCCTCGGCATCGAGAAACAGAATGGTAGGGTAACCGCGGACATCGCCACCCAATCGCTTCTTGATCTCTTTAGCATCTCCCAAAGTGGGTTTTCCCCGAGGGAAGTCTGCCTCCAGAAGAATAACATTTTCCTCAGCCCAATCCTTGAACTCGTCTTGAGAGAAAACTTCTTTTTTTAGGCGTATGCACCATCCGCACCAATCACTTCCCGTGAAGTTTACCAGCACGGTTTTGTCGCTTTTCTTGGCTTCTTTCAAGGCATCGTCGAGATTGGTCAGCCACTTGGAGTCAGAACCGCCAGCATTCTTTTTTCTGTCGCTTGAATCGGCAGTGGCGGTAGGTGTGGAGGTGCCGGATTTGGTCCATTTGGCCAAGGCTCCTTTCGGGTTGCCCGATACGTCGCCGCGACCGTTCTTGGTGATGGTTTCGCCGTCCGGTGAAACGATGATCAAGGCAGGAATGCCCCTCACGCCGTATTTACCGGCCAGACTGTTTGCTGCCTTGCCTCGGTGGGGTAGCGTAAGCCATTTCATATTCGTTTCTTCCATGTAGTCCATTTGAGCCTGAGGACTTTTATCGGAGCTGACAAAGACGATCTCGAAGTCATCTTTGTTATCGTCGCGAAATTTAACGAGACTGGGAGTGAACGTTCTGCAAGGCGGGCACCAGTGCGCGGAAAAATAAAACCCAACGGTTTTGCCCGCCAATTTGTTCCGTGAAACTTCTTTGCCATGTGAATCCAGCAAGTTTTCAGGAAGTAGATCGGCCAAGTCGCCCTTGAGCGTGGCTTGATTGTCGGTACCTGTCGCCGAATTGCGGGCGGATTGGGTCTTAGCCTGCACTTGCTCTTGTCCTTCGGCCCATTTAGTTATGCGGACTTGATCTTCGGGCACTAGCTTGGCTAGCGGCAGGGTCAGTTTCCTGCCGCTGGCAGTCTTCAGGACCACGATGCGGTTTGCGTACTCCATTAGTTCCGCTTCCACGGTGGTGCCTGTCGTACTTGTCCAAGTCTGGGTTTCAGCCGAGGTCCAGGCTGTTGCATATAGAAATAGAAACAGAATGATTTTTTTCATGGCTAACTCTTTAATTAGATGTTCTTGCTTGGCTCTTGCTGTTTATCGGGCATTAATTGGTTTTGAATTCATTCCATAGAGTGGTGGCCATGAGAAAGCAAGAAATTCGCTTTTTTTTCTTGCCCGAAGCATTCCTTTTTCGCTGATGTATGATCTTTATTTTTCTGACACCTTCAAAAACCTAATCCTCTGATTCAAAGGAAATCGAAATGAGCAACGCATCTTTAAAACTTCACAATGCAATGTGGCCTGGACTCGTGGGCAAGGGAGATGATGAAGGCCAAGAGCCACCCATCAGCCTCGATCGGATGC
>CALBIN010000339.1 GCA_937893275.1 uncultured Opitutia bacterium
CCCGACAGGGAGTCTCCGGAATGGTCGCCCAGAAGTACTGCGCCTTCGAAAAGCTTATCCGGTTCCTCGCTCGGCACGATTACCTGCAGGCATCCGGCCACCGCCTTAAACACATCGTGGTAAGTGATGTTCGAATTGTCTTCCCGAGATCCCCCGTACAACAGTTCGATCACCGCAGCCTCGGCCAAGCGGGCATCCTCCGGCATCTCGATTTCCCCTCCCAAGCGCCAGTTCGGCGGCGGACGAAGCAACCGAGCTGGAAAGCTGTTCCAGTCGTTCAGCTTGCAGAAAAACTCACTGTAGACGGGTTCGGGAAACTCGTGACAGAGCATTGAGTTTATTACCGCGTCGAAAACAAAATTGTGGAGGGGAGTGACCCGCTCGAACAACCGGGTGTGCCCCAAGATGACGTGGTATAGCTCGTGCATTAGAAGCATGAAGAGGTGCTCGTCCCGCTGGCAGTGTTCCTCCACGAACTCGGGATTCAAGTGCATCCGCGGCTTGACCCGACACTCCACGCAGGCTGTCGGACTGAGATCGCTTTCCACCACGTCCATCAACTGCAGCAACCGATCCATCTGATAGCCTGCGGCGGGCAGCACGTTGAAAATCCGAAGCCGGAGATCGCTGGAACCGCTGGTTATATTTCCAAAAAAAGTGGTCATTCTCTTCCTTTCCTTGAATTCTTTTTTACAAGTGGGCGCAACATGGCCGCAGTTATCTTCTTCGGAGTTTTTTGCCCGGGCATGCGAGGATCGTCGAAAATCAAATAAACTTCCAGCAAGGCGTCCCAAGTGTAGTTGGGCGGACGAGACGAAAGAAACAAGTTACCCACCGACCTAGCCAGAATCCCGACAGTCAGGGCTAGGTCAACGCACAGATGCGACAAGTGCATCGTGGACTCCAACCTTTGTCTTCTATAGTTTTCAAAGGTATCGCATTTTCCGATCAGCACTCCGCCCAATTCGGCAACAGCCTGATCGGCCGACTTCAAGGAAACGCCCTGACCCGCCAACCAACTGCGGATGCTCTCGGGCGAGCATCCGGAGAACAGTTGATTCAGTTCTTTGTCTCCGGGGACCATGAAACCCGAGAACCCGCTGAACAGTAGCCAATGCCGGAAACTTACCAAAGTAGCCTTGTAAACCGGGCGCGTGCGATAATGTACGGTCGTGCGCGGAGGAGCGCTCATGTTGTGCAGGATACTCGGCGATATGCCGACAACGATATCCGGAGCCACGTAGGAGGAGCGGCTCACTTCTCGCCATCCTCGGCGGATTGCGCAGGAACTTCCAGTTCAATGCGATCCAAGTCGAGCTTCTTCCATTGCGAAAGAAAAAACTTGAGCACTTCCTCGGGAGAGCTTCGGAGGTAACCGTCAGGCAACAAGCCGTAGAGTAGGTTGCGTGCATAACGATCGCGTATCAGCGTACCTCCATCGAAAGAAACGATGCTGGCGATTTCACGCAGTACGTGGGCAAGGGCTCCGCGCACCGTGCTCTTTCCCTTCAACGGCACGAGCACTCGGGAAACCTCCTGAGCCAAGGTCTCCACAACGGTACCCGGAACATTGCGATCAAGACCGAATCGCAAGTAGGCTACAAGCGCCGTCGCCGTCCGCAACCCTCCCTCGTCTTGGGAGGAAACGGCCTCGAGAATCACCTTCCCCAAGTCGAAATCGCTCAGCTTGTCTCCCAAGCCCGCAGCCACAGCAAGACGATCCAAAGGATCGGGAGTCTCTAGAATCTGCTTCCATGGATCGTCGTCGTCGAGCTTTGTCAACTCCCATGCTTGCCGATGGGCGGTCGCCAGTCTGGCATAGTCCACCGAGGTCTCTCCCGCCAGTTGAGGAATGGAATGAAGCAAGGCGGTCAAGGCCGATTCCTCCCACTCCACTCCGACTGCATCCACTTCCCTCGCCAACTGAGCCAAGACCACACGAGCCGCTTGCACGGCCAATACGTTCCGATGCAAAGTGGTCATCCTGCGGGCTGAAAGGTAGAGGTCGGCTAGGGCAAGATTCTTCTCCAACTGAATCAGGTATTCGGTTAATCCGTCGGGAGGGTTCGCTTGCAACCCGACGTAAACCCTTCGGGCCTCGGCAAGCACTTCGGGAGGCTTGACCGCGAAGTCGTGTCGCCCCTTGAACTGGTCTCCCAGTATGCGACGCTTCTCCTCCTTGCTTAGGTCGCTCCATTCAGGGACGGGAACGAGGAACCCAAAGCGATCGGCGAGGGCCGGGTCCAAGGGTTCCGCCCCCCAGG
>CALBIN010000340.1 GCA_937893275.1 uncultured Opitutia bacterium
CTAGCCATTGCGAACGACATCGAGGGGGAGGCTACCTGTCACTACTTGAGCGAAGAAATCGTGGGGGACGGAGACGTGCAAGTAAGTCGCATTGGATTTGGCATTCCCAGTGGGTCGGGAGTCACTTATGCCGACGAGGTCACTTTGCGAAGCGCCTTGGATGCGCGCAGGGATTTTTCCTGAGCAATTTTTGAATGTTTGTAAAAAAACTGTTCATTGTCTTCGGGTTCTCTATTCTGGGAACTGAATGAACCATCTACTACTGGCAGCGGCGATATCGATTGGGGGCACCTCGGTCTCGGCGTCGGTTTCAGTACTTGGCAAGAAGCCCGAATGGTCTCGCTTGGATGTTTACCATAACAGCATAACGAGTGTGGCGTTCGAGGAATTGCTTCGAAAAGTTTACGTTCCACGCGAGTCGTGGTGGAAGGATTGGATTAAGATCGATGAGAAGGAAGCCCGTATCCGTAAGTTTGCGGGCAAGGAAGATTGGTATGTTTTGCCTTTTGCATCTTGTTCCGGTGTTGCCGCAAAGAATCACCGGCAAGAGTATTGGCGTTCTGCGACCAAGCTACGTGCCCTTGCCCGTGAAAAGCCATTGACTGGTTTTCACATTGCTTTGGATCCCGGGCACTTGGGGGGGAAATATTCGGAAATGGAGGGTCGGCATTTTGTGATAGGCGATGCTGCTGCTGTTAAGGAAGGTGATATCGCCCTCTTGGTGGCAAAGCGTATCTCCAAGAGTCTTGGTGGACTGGGAGCTAAGGTTTCGCTGGTTCGTAATCGGAAGAAGCCCGTGACGAAGGAAACTCCCAAAAGCCTGCGCAAAGAAGCCGAGGCTTGGCAAAAAAGAATCGAAGGGGATGCCGTGCCCACGCAAACGAAGAAGGAGCACAAGAAGTTGGTTCGTCGGCGCGGAGAAATTCTGTTCTTTCGCTCAAGTGAAATCATGGCCAGAGCATTAAAGGTAAACGAAAAGATAAAGCCCGACCTAGTCGTATGCATTCACTTGAACGCAGCCCCTTGGCCCACTCCTGAAAAAAAATCGCTGGTGGTGCGGAATGATTACCATGTTCTCACTAATGGAGCATATTTAGGAGGTGAAATCGCCCTCGACAACCAGCGACTCGAAATGCTCGTGAAACTTTTAAACCGTTCCCATAAAGATGAACGATCCTTGGCCGAGTGTATGGCCGGATCCTTCAAACGCGCCACGGGATTGCCTGCGTTTGCCTATAAGGGTCCGAATGCCATTAAGGTGGGGAAGACGGAAGGTGTCTGGGGGCGCAACCTAATGGCCAACCGCTTGTACGAATGCCCTGTTGTTTTTCTCGAGCCTTACGTTGCGAACTCCAAGGAAGTGTTTTCTCGTATTCAATCGGGAGACTACGAAGGTGCCCAGATGGTGGCTGGAAAGCTTCGAGTAAGTCTTGTCGAGGAATACGTGGACGCCGTAGTCGCGGGCTTAGTTGCTCATGCTACAAGTCACGCAAACTGAGTTAGGCCAGAATTTTCTTGGCCACGTTGCCGAATACGTCGGTTAAGCGAAAGTCACGGCCTGCGTAGTTATAAGTAAGGCGTTCGTGGTCTAAGCCAAGCAAATGCAAGATAGTGGCGTGGAGGTCGTGGAAATGCATTTTATCCTCGATTGCGGCGATGCCGTGCTCATCGGTAGCGCCGTAGCGCATGCCGCCTTTGACTCCGCCTCCGGCCATCCAGAAACTGAACCCGCTCGAGTTGTGGTCACGGCCGTCGGCTTTCTTTGCGTGGGGGGTGCGGCCGAACTCTCCTCCCCAGATAACCAGAGTGTCATGCAGCATGCCTCGCTGTTTGAGATCGGTCAGGAGAGCAGCCAAAGGCTGGTCCGTGGCTCCGCAATTTGCTTTCAATTTGCTTTTGAGAGCACCGTGCTGATCCCAGTTCGAATGGGTAACCTCGATATAGCGCACACCTGCTTCCGCCATTCGCCGAGCGAGTAGGCATTGGCGACCGAAGTCGTTGGTCGCCTGGCCATCGACTCCATACATGTCGAGTATATGCTTGGGTTCGTCGGAGAGATCCAGCAGTTCGGGCACGCTGGATTGCATCTTGTAGGCTAGTTCGTATGATTTGATGACCCCTTCGATTCGCTCGTCGCTTGCTCTACGACTGAGTAGCTTTTGGTTCATCGACTGAATGAAATCGATTTGTTTGCGTTGAAGACCGGGTTCCAAGTTTTTGTTCGAAAGGTTCCCTATGGTGGCATCCCCGATCTTTTGGTTAAGGTCGCCGATGGCAGTGCCTTGGTGTACTGCCGGCATAAAGGCACTCCCATAATTCTGGGCCCCGCCAACGCGGGTTGGCGGCTTGATCGAAACAAACCCTGGTAGGTTTTCGTTTTCCGTTCCCAGACCGTAACTAACCCAAGCCCCTACGCTGGGGCGCACGAATTGAAAGCTGCCTGTGTGTAGTTGGACAAAGCATTGAGGGTGCACGGGAGCGTCGGCATGCATGCCGTTAATCAAGCAAAGGTTGTCGGCATGCTTGGACAGGTGAGGAAACAGTTCGGATATGGGTAGGCCGCTTTTCCCGTGGGGTTTGAACTCGAAAGGGCTTCCCATGAGCTTTCGATTTCCGAATCCGTTTGCCGCTTTACCATCGTCACGGAGTAGGTTTGGTTTATGGTCAAAGGTGTCGACGTGGGAAGGGCCTCCACGCATACAGGCGAAAATTACGCGCTTGGCTCGAGCGGGAAAGTGGGGTCCGTGCGGGGTGGCACTGGCGGCGAGAGCTTGCTTGGCGGCAATCCCCGAAAAAGCCAAGTAACCGAACCCTGTTGAAATCGTCTGGAGGGCTTCACGACGACTGTGAGTGGATAAGATCGATTTCTTCATGATTACTTACTACTATATTATTTGAAACCTGCTAGGCTTATTTCAAGTTCCTTTGATGCAAATCAGGCGTTCGAAGAGGCGAAGGTAAAGATTTCCGTTGGCAAGGGCAGGAGTGGACCGGCAGAGCT
>CALBIN010000341.1 GCA_937893275.1 uncultured Opitutia bacterium
GCGGATAATTCTCATACAATTTATACAGCTCGAGTCGAGGTCTCTTGGGCATGTAGTTGTAAATCAATTTCCAGCCATCGAGCCGTAAGGTCGATTGTTGAGCCACTCCGTGCGGGAAATGCCAAACCATTGCGTTTCTCGGCTTACCTGATTTGTCTTTTACCAACGCGGACGCCTTGGGGCTTTTGCACAGCAGGTCTCTCAAGTCTGAGCCATCCAGGTTTTGCTTCTTTGGCTTCTTGGTGCCTGTCCAACTCAGGATGGTCGGGTAAAAGTCCAACCCGTTCACCATCACGTTGCTTTCTTGGTTTGGTTTGATTTGCGGTCCGACGATGATGAACGGGACGCGCACGCCGCCCTCCTTTGCATTGATCTTCCCTTTGTCCAAGGGATAGTTGTCCGTGATGATCTCTCCGGGAACCTTCTCCATGCCACCGTTATCGGAAGTGAATATGACGTAAGTGTTCTCGATCAGTTTGTGACCGGGCCATCGCGGGTCATCGGTTTGCTCCAGGTATTGGATGATTTGCCCGACGTAATGGTCGAACATCTCCACCATGGCGCAATAGTAGGGGTTCCTTTGCCCTTCAAGCGGCCAACCCTTGGGATCGGTCGGGTAGGGGACGCCGAGTTTCTTGCAGTATTTCTCCAGCAGTTTCTTGCTTCGGCTGTGAATCGGCGTGTGCACCAACCAGGCCGCATAATAGAGAAAGAAAGGCTTGGCCTTGTTCTCTTGCATGAACTGGATGGCGTCGACCGTGGTCTGGTCCTTAGGGAAACCGTCCGCGTCCAGTTGAAAGGGATCTTCCTTGTCCCGAGTCGCGAACCCCGTCAGCCGATGCGGGCGCATTGCCCGGCTTTCACCAAGGTCGTGTCTCGTAAAGGCAAAGCCTTGGTCCTCGGGTTGTGGGAACGCGTTGTGATCGATCGCCATGTGCCACTTCCCTGTATGGCCGGAAACATAGCCATTGGTTCGAAGCGCTTCCGCTATGGTGACTTCCTCCAGTTTCATTCTGCCGCTGTACCAAGGGTCCATGATGGGATGGGCCAGTTTGTTGTAGGGCGTGGGCGGATTGCCTCCCACCACGTGCGTCTTTTGTGCAACGGCAGGGTGCCTTCCGCTCATGATGGCGCAACGCGTCGGGGCGCAGGTTGGGGCCGGCGAATAGCCTTGGCGGAAGAGTACTCCCTTCTTTGCCAAAGCATCGATGTTCGGGGTCTCCATGGGAGTGGGAGCATCGAGGTCGTAGCACTTCACGTCTTGCCAACCTAAGTCGTCGGCCAGAAGCAGCACGACGTTCGGTTTTGCGGGTCGTTCTTTGGCCTGGCTTGCCGGGCAAATTATTAAGGCTGAGGCAAGAAGTAGCGTCGTTCGAATAGAGTTCATGAGCCTGATGGATATTGTAAAGAGAGGAGCGGGAGGTTTCGTCTTACCCTTTTTTCCAGCGGAGGTCGCGAAATTCCGGAGGTTTCCCTTTCCAAGGCGCACCGACGAGCTTTGCCTTTGCCTTAGATCCTCTC
>CALBIN010000342.1 GCA_937893275.1 uncultured Opitutia bacterium
CCATCTCACCTATTTGGGCAATCAATTGGCCCACCACGGCTTGGAAGCCGCCGCCAACTTGGTCATCAAGGACGACCCCGAGGAAATCCGGCTCTTTTTCGCCGAAAGCTGGGAACGGTCCGACGTCGTGATCACCACGGGCGGACTCGGACCCACCTCCGACGATCTCACCCGCGAAACAATCGCCAAGTTTCTTGGCGAGGAATTAATTTTCGACGAATCCGTCGAGAAACACATAAAGGAACGCTTCTCGCTCCTCGGCCGAACCATGCCGGAGATCAACCTCCGTCAATGCTACCGTCCCGAAAGCGCCGAAATCCTCGCCAACCCCTACGGAACCGCCCCCGGATTATTCATTAAAGAGGACGGAAAAATCCTCGTCATGTTGCCCGGTCCCGCCCGCGAGATGCACCCCATGTTCGAGGAGCAAGTCGTTCCACGCCTGCAAGAAGCCGGAATTTTTCCTGAAATCGATTGCTATTTGCAGCTTCGCACCGCCGGCATAGGCGAATCGGATCTCGCCGAAAAGGTGGGGCACCTGCTGGAAGGCAGGGAAGGCCTCATCGTTGGCTACTGCGCCCATGCCGGGATGGTGGACCTGCGGCTCAGCTCCCTTGATGGCGAAGTACTGTCCCAAGAACAACTCACACAAATCGGCGAGGCCTGCTGCGAAGCCATTGGCGAAGATTTCGTATGCTTCGGGGACCGCACCATCGCCGAGGTCATCTTTCGCGAATTGCGGACATTAGGCAAGACACTCGCCGTAGCCGAGTCCTGCACCGGTGGCTTGCTTTCCTCTTCCTTCACCGAGATCGACGGCATCTCGAAGGTCTTCCACGGAGGTGCCGTCTGCTACCACAACGACGCCAAGGTCCAGATGGTCGACGTGCCCGAAAGCATGCTCGGCCAGCATGGAGCCGTAAGCGAGGAAGTGGCCATCGCCATGGCCACGGGAGCCTGCGAACGATTCGGGGCCGATTACGGTCTAAGCGTCACCGGGTTTGCGGGCCCGACCGGCGGCACTCAGGTCCTGCCGATTGGCTCGATTTACCTTGGATACGCCTCCCCCGTAGGGGTCTGGGCCAAGAAATTGCAACTGCGCGGCGATCGAGCTTCCAATCGTCGTCGAGCGGCCACGGGCGCCCTCGACTGGATGCGACGGAAGCTCCGCAAGTACAAGCTGGAAGACGTCTATGCCGCCGGCGACTCCGAAGACTTTGCGATCTAACCACGGACTTCCCAAGCCCTAGCTCATGTCCGACGGACAACTTCACGCCATCGTCGGCGACGACGACTTTCTCGTCCGGCAAAAGGCCAAGGAAATCTTCGATTCCCTCATAGAGCATTACCCCGACGACCTTTCCCGCGAAACCGTGGACGGACGCGCCGATCGGGTGGACGACGTCGAGCGCATACTCAAGGAAACCCGCTCCGCAGTGGAGACGCTGTCTCTGTTCGGCGGCGGCAAACTGGTATGGCTGAACGAGATGAACTTCCTCAACCAAAGTAGGGTCGGCGCCTCCCAAGGCGCCAAGGACGCCCTCGAGACGATCAAGGAAACCTTTGAAAGACTCGGCGAGGACAACCAAGTCATCCTTTCCGCATGCCCCGTCCATCGAAACCATAGTTTCGTAAAGTGGTTACAAAAGAGCTCTCGCTACGAGGACGTATCCAAAGGTGAAAAGGGGGACGCCGCCTTTCGTCGCACGGTCGCCGACGCCGCCAAGGAGTTCGGGGTTTCCTACGCTCCGGGCGCGGTCGACATGCTGGCCGCAAAAATCGGGGCGAACACACGCCTCGCCGCCGAGGAAACCCAAAAACTCGCCACTTATTTGGGCACGGAAGAAACGGAAATCACCGAGCAACTCGTAGCCGATATGGTACCCGAGTTTGGCGAAGCCGATTTCTTCGAGGCGGCAGAGGCTTTTGCCGCCGGGGACCTTGCATGGACGCTCGACGCCATCGACCGCCACTTCTTTCACGCCAAGGATTCCCGTCCCCTGCTCTCCTCGCTGCAGGGGCGAAATCGCCTCGTCATCCAGCTTCGCGTACTCATCGATTCCGGGGAAATCGACCCGCGCTCACGCCTCAACAAGGACGTCCTCGACCGCATCGCCCGCAAGCGCTCCGTCCATTTTGCCGACGCATCCGAAAAAAACGCCCTCAACGTATTTACCCAGAACCCATGGTACCTCGGGCGCCTCGTGCCCGCCGCCGCCAAGTACAACACCCGAAGGCTAATCGACTTCCAGTCCCAGTTCATTCGCGCCTTCGAGCAACTCCTAGGCGCCACCAAGGAAGACCAACCGACCATAATGAAGGAACTGGCCATTCGCTGCCTGGGGCGTGCCAATTAATTGGTAAAAGTTAAAGCTTGGCTACCTGCGCTCTGAGTTATTAATGACTCTCTTGCTTGCCATTGGTTTTCTTTACTCATAGCCTTTCGTCCAAAATGAAAAACAAGTTTTTTGCCTCAATCATCCTATCCTGCTTCGCGGGAGCTCTCTCTGGGCAGGATGCCGTATCCAACGCCGATCTCTCTCGCAAGCTGGATCTCATCCTCCTCAAGGTCGATTCGCTTGAAACTAGGGTTAACGCCATAGAAGGCAAAAACAGCAAGCCCACACCACCCGTGCCCCAGCCAGCACATTCGGTTCAGCCCAAACAGCCGGCACCGGTTCCCGCCCCCGAGGTAATCACTCAGCCCCCACAGGAAAAGAATTCCTTCTTCCAAAAAATCAAAAAAGAACTGAAGATCGACCAAGCTCAAGCAGCCGGCCCTTGGACGAACCCGGAATCCTGGAGACAAATTCGAAGAAACATTAGTTCCTTTCAAGTGCGCAACACCCTCGGAAACCCTACTAAGATCAAGAATTCTTTAAATCCGCGCATCGGGCAAGTGTATCGCTACGAAGGCGACCTCGACGGCGACGGCATGGAAGAAAAAGGCGTGGTCAACTTTCACCGCGACAGGGTGGTCTCCTTCGAAAGCCCCTTCCACGAAAAATAGGTTCTTTGCTACGTCGGATCCCCGCAAAGGACGCCGAAGTGGCTTCAGCATCTAGTTGCCAAAGCTTGAAAACAATACTCTTCTACCGAAACAAACTCTTTATAAAGGTTAAGTGCCTGCACAAGACTCTCCCAAAAACAATACGTTCAAAAATGTTAATACTTTAATTGACTTTTGTCCTAAAAAGTTCATTTTATGATATGTTCTTTCAACGCTATCCGCGTGGAATGAACATTGGTTAACCTAAAACAAACAAACAAACTAGATTAAATATGAAAAATAAAATCATAGCTACTC
>CALBIN010000343.1 GCA_937893275.1 uncultured Opitutia bacterium
CTCTCGCCGAACAGACGGACGACGCGGATCTTCAAGCCGCCTTCGCTCCCGTCGCCGCCGAGCTCGCATCCGGCGAGGAATCCATCGTCCGCGAAATGATCGAAGTTCAAGGCCCTCCCGCGGACTTGGGAGGTTACTATCTGATCGACGAAGAGAAGGCCTCCGCCGTTATGCGTCCCAGTTCAACTTTCAATGCAATCATTGCGAAGCTTGGTTGATCGATAACGATTTCTTTGAACCAAGAGTCAGCGGTAACTGGTCTCGTTTTGCCTGCAGTTTAGGGCTTTGGGCGAAGGAGCGCGATATTCCTTCACAAACTGAAAACAGCCAAGTTCACAAATATATGATCACTGTCTCCCGTAGCATTTCGCCAATGAAGAGACCTCTTTTGAATCTCACCCTTTTCCTTATGTCTCTTGGCTGCTTTGCGGAGAATGGTACGGAAATCAAGACACAGTCTTCCGGTTCGGGATACCATTGGACCACCGATCATATGCATGTCGGGGTCAGGTGGCAGCCGTTCCCCGGGCGTCCCGCCAACAATGCCTACGACGCCAAGCGTCCTGTGATTGCCGAGGACAGTAGCTACGCTCAGTTCTGGGTTAGCTGGAACGCGGCCGAATCGGCCAAGGTCAATACCGACTACGCCCGAAACATGTCGGTTTACTTGAAGACTATAGAGAACGCAGTAAATGCCTGCGCGGCCGAAGGTATCCAGGTGGAACTCGTTCTTTGGCATTGCCCGGCCTGGGCTTCCGAAAGCGGGAAAGCGGGAGCCTGGAAGCCCAAGGAGAATCACTATCGCGACTTCGTTACCCGTCTGGCCACTCATTTCAAGGGACGAGTAAATGCCTACCAGCTCTACCACGAGGCGAACCTTCAGGGCATGATGAACGGCGCCGACGTGGATTTTCTCATCTCTGAAATTTTCATCAAGGGAGCGAAAGCCATTCGGGGAGTATACGAAGCCGTTCCCAGTACTCCCGTAATCGTCTCGACTTCCGGATGTTCGCCTTGCGAGGCTTGCGGAACCTTGTCGGGCTTGAAAGGGAAGGGGGCCGTGGCCGTTCGGGATTACTATTCCAAGTTGATAGCGAGCAAGGAACTCATGAGCTTGGTGGATGCGCTGAACATGAACGTCTCCGATCATTTCAACGGCTTCGGGATGATGGACGGCAGCATAATTTCCTCGGTCTGGGGGAATTACGACCTCGCCCGTTCCCTGCTCGATGCCGCCGGTTATCGTTCCAAGAAGGTGATCGCCTCCGAGTCATGGATCACTTGGGACGGCTCATCCTTTTCCCACGACGTAAACGGCGACGGAGTTAAGAACGAGAAGGACGCCTACGACAAGGCCGTCACCATCATGGGCAAGCTTCTCCAGCGCGGTCTCAACACGCTCAACTTGCCGTGGTCGGACAACTCCAGCTCTTGGTCGATGGGGTTGACGAAGAGGCACGACTACAATGGGCGCGTAAAAAAACTTTCCCCTGAAATCGTGGTTCCGGGCAAGAAAGGCGGTTTCGGTATCGTGAGCAAGAAAGTGAGCCTGCGCGGAAGCGACGAAACCTTTTCGATCATAGAAATCGATAAAGGCGCTTTTAGCGCCAAGAACTATGCCGACCCGGCTGACCCCAACCACCTCCACTACTACGTATGGAAATGGTACTCGCAAATCGCAGGAGGCCCGGACGAGGTTATCCGGCATGCCGTCGCCGGCGAACCCGGAAACGACGTCACCGTCCTCGGTCCTGCCTTCACGGGCAAGGAGCAGTACAAGGTTTCTTCCTACAACAGAACCAAGAAGAGCTTCAAGGTGTTGATCTATTCGGACGGAGCTAGCGGAACCTCATGGGCCAAGGTTTCCATTCCATCCACCGTTCAAAACGGAAAACTGTACAACAACGAGTTCTCCGCCAAGGATTTCAGGGGCGAGGGCTTGGTCGACGGCGAACGCTACGAGGTCCGTATCGTAACCAAGGACATTAGCCGTGAAGACGGAACGGACCTCAATCGCCGCGAGGAAGTCGCCAAGCCGGCTACCGTTGCGGATGGCGTCTTGCGAACTCAGGTGGGCAACATGCGAAAGTTCACCTCGATCGAATTCGTGAAGTCCGACTAGTTCTTTGCGCTGCTCCCAATATCTTTCGTCTTCGTAGTGGCTGCAGTTGGCATAGACTATCCCAAGCTTCTCCCGCTCCCCGTGGTGCCTTTTGCTTTTGCAAACTTTCTACAGGTTCCCCTTCGTCAGAAGCCCCAAGATGACATTGGGGATTATCTGGGCTTGCGCCATGACCGCTACGGACACTTGGTGCTTAATGCTGTGTCTGCCCAAGGCGCTGGCCTCATCCAAGTCCATCGGAGCGACCCTCATCCAAGTCCATCGGAGCGACCCTCAGCCGCTTCCGTGGCAATGATCCGTCGGCTGTTCTCGTTCGTCTCCTTTTCGAGACGCTGTATGTTGGCCGCTGTTTGGGATAGCTGGAAACTTTGGTCGGGGTGAACCCTACTCGACGAAGAGAATGCAGATTGGAGAGGGGACGTTGATCACCGACCCTCTTTGGTAGGTCAAGCGTCCAGTGGTCTGATCTATGCGGTGGGCGGCGATGGTGTTGGAGTCGGCGGCTGCGGCCAATAGCCAATCGGCTCGTGGCGTCAGATTGATGTTTCTGGGAAAAGCTCCTCGGATGGGTTGAATCTGTTCGACCTTAAGTTCTCCCGTACTTGGCTTGGCATGGTAGAGGGTGACGCTGTCGTGCCCGCGGTTGGAAGAATATACGAATTCGCCACCAGGGTGAACGAGAATCTCGGCGGCGGAATTGAAACTCTCGGCGGATTTTGCTTCCTCGCTGAGCGCCGGTGTTGTCGTCAGGGCTTTGGCTGAACCATTCTTGGAATCCCAAGCGAAGGTCGTTACGGAAAGGCTGAGCTCGTTGAGCAGGTATATGAATTTCCCGTCGATGGAAAAGCGCATGTGACGGGGACCTCCTCCAGGAACGGATTGGCCCAGTGCATGAGGAGCCATGCCTGTTTTTTCGGCATTGACCTTGTAGATGACGATTTGATCCAGACCGAGGTCGGGCACTAGGGCGAATTTGCCGTCCGGGGAGAAGCCGCACCAGTGAGGATGAGGAGAATCCTGCCGCCGTTGCACCACCTTGGATCCACCCTTATGTTCGTGGATTGTGGGTTCGCCCAAATTTCCTTTGGCGTCGAGGGGGAAAAAGGCGGTGGAACCGCCTCCGTACTGGGCGGTGAGAAGAAACTTTCCGCTGGGATGAACCGCAATGTGAGCGCCCCCTCCGTCGGGGCAGACCATGCGGGTGAATTCCTTTAGTTCTCCACCGGCTGATCTTTGGTAGCCGACAGTTCCCGCTTTTCCATCCCAACGGCCCAGGGAATAGAGAATCGTTCCATTGGGGTGGTGAGCGAGGAATCCGGGCGAACCGATCTTGGCCGCGAGTTTGGCGGAGGTAAATTTTCCGTTATCCGGATTGAAGGTGGCGTGATAGATCCCTTCCGTTCCCCGTCCCCCCGTACCAAAGAAAACCTCGATAGGTTTGGCAAAGGATAAGGAGCCTGTGGCAAATAAGAAGGTGATTGCGATGAATGGTTTTAGAAATTTCATAAGTTTGCCACGGATAATGCGGACTGGTCGGCGTTGTCAATTTGGATTCGAGCTTTTAGGTCTTGGTCCAGTCCAAATGCAACTATTTCCGAATACCAAGGGTAGAAACAGAAGCAACGAAGGTTTTTGCCTCATGGCTGGGCTTGGTTCAGCTCTCCAGTCCGCGGATGGTGGACTTGGTGCTGCTACCGAATTTTTCGGTTTCCACGCCCATGCGCTGGGCGAGGGGGACGAAAAGGTTGCAGAAGGGGGTGTTCTCGTTCGCGTCGTGGGCCACGTAGGAGCCGTGATTGTATCCGCCGCCGGCCACGATGACGGGCAGGTTCTTGGTGTTGTGGGAGGAGGCGTTGCCCAAGTTCGAGCCGAAGAGGATGGCGGTGTGGTCAAGCAGGTGCTTTCCGTTTTCCTTAGTCCCCTTGAGTTTGGTGATGAATTCGCCGAATAGCTTGAACTCGGCTTTCTCGATGATCTCGAGTTCGCCGATCTTTTCCTCGTCCTTTCCGTGGTGGGAGAGGTTGTGCCAGTCGGTCTTCAC
>CALBIN010000344.1 GCA_937893275.1 uncultured Opitutia bacterium
GAAGGTATTCGTGAAGTCCGCTTCGGATTCATGCATCCAGTCGAGAAGATCGGTCGCCAAGTCATTGTTATCCGTGTTTTCCTTATACAAGCCAAGCTTGGACCGCATCATGGTGAACCATTTGCCCTGAAATAGAGCATCGAAACTACGCAGAACGTCCTCTGCCATAGCCTTCGCTTTGTCGATCTTTTCGTCCAATAGGGGAAGTAGGCATTCGGCAAGGCGAGCTAGGTTCCATTGAGCGAGGTTCGGTTGGTTGGCATAGGCGTAACGTCCACCGTGATCGATCGAGCTAAAGACCGTATCAGGGCCGAAGGTATCCATGAAGGCGCAGGGGCCGTAATCGATGGTTTCTCCGGAAAGGGCCATGTTGTCGGTATTCATGACCCCATGGATAAAGCCCACTCGCATCCAATGGGTGATCAGATCGGCTTGTTGTTCGATGATCGCTTCGAGGAGGGCGAGGGGCTGGTCTTCTTTTTCCTTAATCAAGGGAAAGTGCCGATCGATGAGGTAATCAACGAGGGCCTTCATGATTGCCTTGTCCTCATGCAAGGCGGCGTATTGAAAGGTTCCGACACGAATGTGCGAGCTCGCGATGCGGGTCAGGATTGCTCCCGGCAATTCCGTTTCCCGGTATACCTTTTCCCCAGTCGTCACAACCGCTAGGCTGCGGGTGGTGGGGATCTTCAAGGCGTGCATGGCTTCGCTGATGACGTATTCGCGCAGCATCGGTCCCAAGGCGGCCCGTCCATCTCCACCTCGCGAATAAGGGGTGCGTCCCGAGCCCTTGAACTGAATGTCCAGACGTTGTCCCGATGGGGCTAGGTGCTCTCCCAGCAAAATGGCCCGTCCATCGCCAAGCATGGTGAAGTGCCCGAATTGATGGCCGGCGTAAGCTTGTGCAAGGGGTTCGGTTCCATCGGGTATGAGATTTCCGGCAAGCAGGGCTACCCGGGAATCTTCGCTCATATCCGATAGGTCCCAGCCGATCTCGCAGGCCAGTTTTTCATTGAAGATCACGATCTCCGGATCGGAGACCGGGGTCGGTGATAGCTTTGAGAAAAAGACCTCGGGCAACCTTGAATAGGTGCTTTTCAAATGGAAGTCGGTGTCAGTCATTCCTTGCTCGTTGAATGAACTGGTCGGATGGAACTAGTTTAGTTTCAGGTATTCGACGACATCGCGCAATTGCTGGGCATTGAGCCCCAATCGACTGGCGGGCGCCATGAATGAGGTCTTCACTTGCTTGCGGGACTTGAGGTCCGCCTTGCCGACCACGAGGTCCTGTCCGCCAAAAACTCGAATGACAAGTGGATCGCCTTCGGCTTGTATGAATCCTTGGATTTTCTTGTCTCCTTTCACAACGAGTTCGGTACCTTCGAACCCGTGGGAAATTTCGGCCGATGGGTCGAGCATGGCATTGAGGATGATTTCGCGCGTTTGTCCGCGTCCCCAACCGGCCAACGCCGGTCCGAACTCAACCCCGGAGGATCCGATCTTGTGGCAAACGTAGCACCGTCCGATCAAGGCCTTGCCTTTCTTTGCATCTCCCTTGAGCGAAAGGATTTCAGGGGCCTTGGGCAATTTGACCTCGGGTCCGAATTCAAGAGGCGCGAGCCTGTCGACGTAAACGGTCGGTCCGGCTGGTTTACCCGAGAGTTGATCCTTTGCCTTGTAGGGGTTCCAAATTCCCTGATCGCGCTTGTCGATGAATACGGAAGCGAGCTTGCCCGTCTCGCCCCCTGCGGACTTGGCGATTTCCACCATCGCGGTAGCTGCCTGCGGAGCCTCGATCAAGCTGATAGCAAAGAGCATGGATCGCCGGAAAGCATCGTCCCTGTCCTTGTCCATTGCCCAGTCCTTTAGTTCGTTCACCGCGCTGACCGGGTGCAACCTCCAGACGAGTCCGGCATACTTCGGGTCGAATTTCTTGCCGGAACGCTTTTTGCGCAAGGCGGCGTAGACCTTTTCCGCCTTGTCGGTACAGCCTATGCCGAATGCCTCGACGTAGTAGCGGTCCTTGCCGTCGTACCCATCGGCAATCTTGAGAAGCAGATCACGCGATTTTTCGAAGGGCACATAGCGGAGAGCCAAGGCTACTTCCCTACGGACCAAGGGTGAGGAGTCACCGGCCAGTTTCTCGGCATGTTCCAGAACCCGGTGGTTCTCATGCCGGAGTGCCCGGAATGCGCAAATGCGAACTTGCGGATCCTTGTGGGCGAGGCGTGATTCGACGATGGAAAGGCCTTCCGAACCGAGTTTTGCCAGAAGCCATGTCGCTCGGGCCTGAATGAAGCGATTCGGGTCATCGAGCAATTTCCTGACTGCGGGAATTGATTTTTCTCCCTCTGCCTCGAGAGGGGCCCGTCCGAGCTCGCGCACGTTCGGTGACGGATTCCGAAGGGCTGCAATTTGTCCGCTTGTGGTGGAGAGGTCGAACTTGGGGACGGAAAGCTTGGCCCCCTTGGGCGCGATTCGGTAAATGGCTCCGGTCTGTCCGACGTCGCGAGTACTGTGTCCGCCCACTCGGGCATCAAACCAGTCGGCGACGTAAACTGCGCCGTCCGGGCCCACCGTGACGTCGCTTGGGCGGAACAGTGTGATGTAACCGATTTGGCCGCCGGCGTTGCGAAAATCGGCCCCCGCAAAATTTTTCTCAGGGTTGCTGGTAATGAAAATATCGCGCTGGGGCAGGGTGATTCCCGCGCCCTCGGGTTTCGGATGGTAGCCAAACAAGGTATTGCGGGCGGGTTCGCAACTGATGACGTATCCACCGAACCGGTCTTCCATGATCCCGTTCTCGTAAAAGGCGATTCCGGTTGGCGAACCGCCTCCGTAGACGTCCCCGGCCGGGACCGTTCCCGGGTCTTCCTGTCTCCACTCGCCCACCGTTGTGGTTTGCCCGGGCATGCTGTCGGCCCGCCACT
>CALBIN010000345.1 GCA_937893275.1 uncultured Opitutia bacterium
TTTCCCGACTCCTTTCTTGGACAGACTCCGAACGGGAACTGAAATTATGGTCGGGAAATACCTTTAAAGACTCCCCTACCCCACAAACCTTCACTTCACACCTGAATCGCGGGAATCTGCACCCATTCGCAGGAGTTTCTCAACATGGAAATTTCGTAGCCTACGGCGAATTAGTCGGAGAAAAAGGGGGTGAAGGAATCATTTGCCGAGTAATCGTCGAACCTAAACTCCGAGGGCAAGCTTACGGCCGTTCGTTTTGTGCGGAACTTTTGCGCATCGCATTTGATGAACTCAATTACACTCACCTTACGCTTAACGCCTTCCACTTCAATGTACCTGCAATTCGTTGCTATAAGGCGCTAGGCTTTCGACAAATAGCATTTCGCCCAAAGGCTCGGCGCTTTCAAAATGAAGATTGGGATTTAGTGATTCTGCGGAAAGATCGCCCACTTTTCAGCTGACTCCAACCATTGTTTTCCCTTGGCCAATAAAGTCAGCGGGGGTCTCCTCCTATTTAATCTTTCCAACGAAGAGAATGGTACTCCTCGGATGCTCGTAGCCCATCCCGGTGGACCGTTCTTTCAAAAACGTGATGAGGGGTGGTGGAGCATACCTAAGGGAGAACCCGAGAAAAACGAAGAGATCTTCGCCGCTGCACTCCGCGAGTTTCGGGAAGAAACGGGAAAAGAAGCCGAAGGTCCATTTATTAATCTGGGTTCAATCCAGCAAAAGAATTGCAAGCAAGTGTATGCTTGGGCCTTTAAAGGGGACTGGGAGGATGGAAGGATTCCTAAATGCAATGAAATCACCCTTGAATATCCGAAAGGTACTGGCCGCATGTTGACCTTCCCTGAAATCGACAGGGCCGAAATGCTTTCTCCCGAAGACGCAAAACGAAAATTAAAGGAAGAGCAAAGACCCTTTGTCGACCGTCTCATGAAATTACTCAAAAAAACAACTACGGAAGACTAAAGGTTGCTACATCCCTTAGCTTTCTGCAGAATTAAACCTTTATGAAACTCGAGACTTCCACACACAGTCGACCGCATAAGGGGTTAGCCTTTTATATTGGTGCGGCAACCGTCATTCTAGCTATCGGTTGGTCAAGGTATCTGCCTGTTGAAAACTCTGCCTTGCACAATTTTTCGCCCTTATTGGCATTGTTCTTTTGCGGAGCAGTTTACTTACGAGGATCCATCGGTTGGTTCATTCCCGCCGTTGCCGTCATCGGATCGGACCTAGCCCTAAATCCCACCTACGGGGAAAGTCTCTTCGCTCCCTTCATGCTCGCGACTTACGGTTCGTACGGTTTAGCCGTTTTCGCAGGCACTTACATTAGCAAACGCAAATCGTGGACGAATTTATTGGGAGGAGTTGCCGGATGCTCCCTTCTCTTTTATTCCGTCACTTGCTCTTGCGCCTGGCTCTACAATCCCGTCTACCCTAAATCCCTCGTAGGTCTTTGGCAGGCTTTGACCCTAGGTCAACCAGGGTATCCACCCGCATACTTGTTTCTTCGAAACTCATTACTGAGCGACTTGCTTTTCACCGGGGCTTTCGCCACTGTTTGTGAGTGGGCATTGGCCAAGCAAGCACAACGCGGAAAGACGGAAGAAATAGCATCGGCGGAAGCGACCTCTTCCTGAAAAAAGAGCCGCCGTCAACTAGAGCCTAAACTACTCCGCTGGCGAACGGCTTCAAAAAGACACACGCCCGTCGCCACGGAAACATTCAGGCAATCCACACTTCCCTGCATCGGAATATTGGCAAGGTCGTCACAACAGTCAGCAGTAAGCCTTCGTATCCCACCACCTTCCGCTCCAACAACAAGACCAAGTCGCCCCTTCAGGTCTAGGTCATAAAGGGTCGACTTGGCTTGATCAGAAGTTCCGACCAAACGAATCCCGAGTTCCGTCAACGCCCGCAGGAAATTAGAAAGATTTCGCACACGGGCAATGGGAAGCGATTCGGCAGCCCCAGCAGCTACGTGACGAACCACCTCCGTAATCCCGACGGAACGTCCGGAAGGAATCGCTATGAGATCAACACCCGCGCATTCGGCGGAACGTAAACAAGCGCCTAGATTGCGAGGATCCTGAACCTGATCCAGAATCAAAAGGAAAGCATCTTCTCCCAGCTTCTCAACTAACTCTAAAGCTTCATCCTCATTGAGGGTAGAAATCCCAGTATGCAGGTCGGCATGAGTTCGGCGAGCAACACGCTTACCACCTCCACGCTTTCTACTCACTTCAAGTTACCTTTCTGCAACAATGCAGAATTTTAGTTATGGAAGTCAGCACCTTGAATAGTCGCCTTAACATACCCCGCCCGGATGCAAAAGTCACCAAAGCGTTCGCCCGACTCGCGCTCGTCAGAATAGCGTCTCAAAACGACGGTAAGCTCAGCGACAATTTCGTCATTGGTCAAGGCGGGCTTGTAAAGTTTATTGAGTCGACCACCGTCAAAACCAGCACCAAGATAAACATTGTATTTGCCAGGCGACTTGCCGACGAGACCGATTTCGCCAAGATAAGGTCGACCGCACCCATTTGGACAACCTGTAGAACGTATCGCGATGGATTCATCACGAATGCCCAAGTCATCAATAACCTTTTCCAGTTCATCGACAAGGTTGGGGAGGTAACGCTCGCTCTCGGCTAATGCCAGACCACAGGTGGGCAGGGCAGTGCATGCAATGGAGTTGAGCCTAAGACCCGACAGTTCGGCCGAGTCAGACAATCCATGATCAGCCAGAATCTTTTCCACTTCGGACTTATTTGCATCATCCACCCGTGCCACGATTAGGTTTTGGTTGGGAGACAATCGGAAATCACCACTGTGGATCTTCGCAATCTCACGAATAGCCGATTTGGCGTTCACTCCATCGAAATCTCGAAGACGTCCACCCTCTACGAAGAGGCAGCAATGCCATTTCCCTTCATGATCTTGGGTCCACCCGTATCGATCGGTCGTGGCATCAAAAGTGACTTCCCGTGAAGACTCGAGCACCCGACCCAGTCGATTATTCAATTCTTCCTTGAACCACTCGATCCCTCTATCTTCAATTGTATACTTCATTCGAGCGTGTCGACGATCGGAACGATCACCATAGTCGCGCTGGATTTTAACGATTTCCTCGGCCAATTGAAGAACTTGATCGGGAGTACAAAAGCCAATGACGTCGGCAATTCGAGGGTATGTGGCATCTTTGCCGTGAGTCATTCCGAGACCACCGCCGACAAGTAC
>CALBIN010000346.1 GCA_937893275.1 uncultured Opitutia bacterium
GTCCCGTTTTCTTCCAGAATCATGGTAACCCCGTACGCTATCGCAACGTCTGGGTGGAGAAGAAGTGACTTTTCTAAATCTAACAAACCGCTGCCTTTGCGCTCTGGCTCTTCTTTCGGTCGCAGGGTGCGGAAAGAAAGAAGCGGACGAGACTTCGCCCGCACCAAGCGAGAGTTCGGCTGCCAAGGCTCCCGTTAACGAGGCGTCTCCTGCTGTATCCGGGAAAATGCCGGTCCCGCCCGCTCCTCCTAATTTCACGCCTCCTCCCCCGCCTACGGGCGCCCCACCTGGTTTGGCTGGGCCTTCCAGTCCCAAGGTGGCCCAATTGCAAGCTATTCTTCGAAAGGCCAACCCGGCTTACCAAGGCCAAGGAAAGTTTCACGAGGAAAACGGAGAAATCGTCGCTGCAGAACTTCCGAACTGCAACTTGAGCGACCTTTCTCCGCTGAAAGGCTTGAGCCTCTTCGGCATGGATATCAGCGGAAACCCCGTTCGGGAAATTCGACACCTCAAGGGAATGCCCCTCCGAAACTTGTTCATGGAAAACACACTGGTGACCGACCTTTCGCCACTGAAAGGTGCCCCCATCGTAGAGCTTCGCTTGAACGGGTCGCCTCTTCAATCGCTAAAAGGCCTGGAAGGCATGCCTTTGGAAAATTTGTATATGCTGGGAACGAAAGTAACCGACATCTCAGCTTTGGCGGGCTCCAAGTTAAGTCAGCTCTGGCTGAACGAGACGCCTGTTTCCGACTTGGCTCCTCTGGCGGGTGCCCCGATCGTCAGCCTAACCCTGCATCGCACGCAGGTTTCCGATCTGTCCTTCATTCGCAATTTGCCCGTCATTCAGCGCCTGCACATTGCCGAGACTCCCGTGACTGACCTCACGCCACTCAAGGGCGTACCCCTGACGAGACTGGTCTTTAGCCCGGGAAAAATCGAGAAAGGTCTTGAAGTGGCTCGTCAACTATTCGGACTGCGCGAGATCGGCACTCGTTTCGACGACCAAAGTCGCGACCTCATGCCCCCCGATCAGTTCTGGAGCCGATTCGACAACGGCGAGTTCCGCTAAGGCATTTTAGCCTAGCTCTCGGGGCTTAATTTTGAGGGAACTGGAAAATTTTCAGGTTTTCTCGACCCCGAACATCCGGGCGAGTTTCCCCACGAACTCTTTGTCCTCGGCGAGCTTGCAGGCTCTTCTCCAATCCGCCAGATAGGTAGAGAAACTTCGAGAAGCCTTTGTCTTGTGGATATTCAGGAAAGCGACGGCGCCCCAGTTTTCCGGGCGTTGCTCGAACAAGGGAAGCAGTTTCGTAGCAATCGTTGTGTTTTTTTCTCGATCGGTCGGGTTCTTCTTCAGTTTCTCCTTGTTGCGATCATACCACTCGACCACGGTGAGCGAATCCGGCCACGCGTGCGAGTCCAGGCGTTCCTGCGCATATTTCTCTAGAGCCGGTGCATAGCTCTTCCAGTTGGGGTAGGGCGGCTTCTCTTCCCATTCCTTGCGCATACTCCTCATGGCAAACAAGGATGCCGTTTCGCACAAGCTCTCCTCGAACCACTGGTTGCTTTGGTCCCCCGCCTTGTATCCGCACATGATATGACAAAATTCGTGGGAAAACTGAAAGGCGTACTGGCTCCAAAAAGTCTTGTGGGTATCCAGCCTCACAATGTACTGCCCCTCGTTCCCCCTACGAAACAACACGATGGGCCCCGTGCGGGAACGGTCCACTATGATGGGCTTCAATTGTTCCTGCGAAGCATGAGGCCAAAGTTGCCTTGCCGATGAGTTCAGTACCTTGCCGATGTCGCGCAGGGAAGCCCCGCCCCAATCGGCCTTGATCACTCTGATTTCCGGAAAGCTTTTCTTTTCTTTTGCCGCTGGCCTAGGTTCAATGGCGGGCGCCGGGGTTGAATGTTTTCGAGCCAGAGCCTGCGAATCGGGTTTGATGTCTGAAAGTTTAACGACGAAGTTCCGGCCCTGCATAAAAAGGGCAACTGTATCCGCATCCGCTCTGATGAACTTTGCCTTTATGGTCGTGCCACTGACATTCGTCCATTCACAAAAGACGGTCTGTCCGAGTACGACATACGTGGCGAAGAAAAGAGACAAGTAAAGAATCTTGGTGGCGTTCATTGTTTATGGATTTTGCTTGGAAGGGAGGAGAGTCTTTCGATGGTTGTGCTCAAAGGGAGCGGTGCTCGTGCTTACTTAAGGCGTCATTGCGAGGAAGACCGTAGGACTGACGCGGCAATCCAGTCAAGCGTTTCAGTTTCTCGCGATGCCGACTGGATTGCCGTGTCGCGTGGCTCCTTGCAATGACAAGAAAAGGCAACTTCACCATTGGTGGGAGCTGTATGCTATTTACGAAACCAGTGGGTCACGGGACCTTTATCGTCGGCTTGCCCTTCAACCAGCCCAGAGATATTAGGAACTTGTCCATTTCCAGAACCGTTTTCTCATAATAATTTCCCTTTTTTCCCTTGTTGAAGAATCCGTGTGGTTGGCCGGCGTAGACGTGTAGGTCCGATCTGCTCCCCGCTTTCTCCATGAGGGCCTTGTATTTCTCCGCCGTGGAGACGGGGATCAAGCTGTCTTTGTCGCCGAGGAACACGATGGCCGGTGGCGTACCCTTGCGGATGTTGTGGATGGGGGAAATCTCCTTGTAGCGCTCAGCCACTCGGGAGTGACCATAGCCTTTGGGCCCGTTGTCATATACGGGATTAAAGAGAACAAGAG
>CALBIN010000347.1 GCA_937893275.1 uncultured Opitutia bacterium
TATACACCAACCGCATCCATGCTTGTCTTGAATCGTTTTCTTGTTTTCTTCTTGCTCATTTTTTCCGTTACGAGCCTGCCTTGCTTGAATGCTCAAGAATTTGTAACTCTTAGAAGTTTGCAAGGCGTTTCGATTCGAGCCGTGGTCGAGAAGGTGGAATCCGATCACGTTGTTTTGCGACGAGAGGACGGGGTTAGATTCAAGTCCCCTTTGAGTTTGTTTGATCTAAATAGCCGTGCCTATCTTTTGCGTGAGCGACAACGGCTTTTTTCCTTGCCTCGTACGACTCCAATTGTACCGGCATCTCCCACTGGACGGGAGTCAGGCGTTCCTTCTCCAAAAACTGTCTCCTCCGAATCCTCTCAGAAAGACTTTAGAGTTTTAAATAAAATTATCGGGGTGCCCTTGTTCGCCGACGGTTCACTCTGGGATGATGATCCGGTTGCCGCAGGAGCTCGTTTACGTTGGCCGCGCGAATCGCTTACCGTCAGCCAGACCAGTTATCGACTGTACCCGCCGTCGAACTATCGTTTTGTCGGCGCTCGCCCTTATTCCGCCGCCCTTTATGGGGATGCGAGTAAGGTGACCGGGCTTTCTCTGGTATTTGCCAACAAGGGGGATTGTTTCGCAGCAGCAGGGGCCGCGGAAGAGCATTTTAAGGACGGCACTGTTACCAAGGACCCGCGACAATTGGAAAAATGGATGGAACGTGACGCTGATCTAGTGGCCGAGCTTTTCGAAAATATTTTAGGAAAACCTCGTCGCCAGAATTTCGGGCAAGGTTCCGCCAAGCGAAAGGTGTCGAGGTGGGACTGGAACGGGCACAGCTTTTTGCTCTCGGTAATGGATGGAGAGTTCGTCAGCCTCTCGGTTGAAACCGTTGCTTCTGCAGAAGCCAGAGGGAAAACGCGAAAGACGGCAGATATGTACATCCGTCGAATTCATCGAGAAAACGTCGATCGACGACCGAACGGGGACGTTGTTATTCAGAATCTCCCCATGGTTGATCAAGGTCCCAAGGGTTACTGCGTGCCGGCTACTTTCGAACGCTGCATGCGATACATGGCAATTCCTGCGGACATGTACTTACTCGCCATGGCGGGGAACACTGGCCTTGGAGGAGGAACGCACACACCGACCCTCGTCCGAGCGGTTCAGCAGGAAGTGGTTTCGGCCGGTCGCAATTTCAAGCCTTTGCGAGGGCATCCGTCCTTGAAGGAGTTGGCTCGTTCAATCGATTCCGGCGTGCCTATCCTTTGGGGGCTTCACTCCACAAAAACCTTCAATCGTATCGCCAACGAGCGGACAGTTGACCGAAAAGGAATGGATGCTCGCGAATGGAAAAGCCTTATGAACAAAGCGGTAAAGGAAGCCGGGAACTTGGCTAAACCCGGTTCGGGTGACAGCAATCACATCTGCATTATCCACGGTTATAACAAGGAAACCGAGGAAATCGCCTTTACTGATTCATGGGGCGAACGCTATCAGGAACGTTGGATTACAGCCGACGAGGCCGAGCAATTCTCGCAAGGACGCTGTTGGGTCATCGAGTACTGAGACTGCTTCGGGTACCTCTACCTGTTCTGTCACTTCCCATATCCTATTTCGCGAATGGCGTTCTCAAGACGCTGTCGAATTTCAGTTGCTTCCCCTTTTGCTAGAGATTTTCTTTCTTCGGGATCGATGGATATGTCGTAAAATTTTCCGTTGGCGTAGAGCTTGTAGCGTTGGTCACGAACAAAGGCTCGACCTCCCCTCGACTCTGCGAAAGCAAAACCGCGGGCGGATTCATTCTTTCCAAGAAAACTCGAGGCGAAGCTTTGTCCATCAAACTTCACATCTTTAGACAGTTTGGCTTGACCTATTTCCGCTACAGTGGGCAACCAG
>CALBIN010000348.1 GCA_937893275.1 uncultured Opitutia bacterium
TCCTCAAATTCGGTACCACTGCTTGCGGCGCTTCCGATCTACGAGGGCTTGGGCTTCCTTGTCCTTGGGGAAGGATTCGGCTTTGGGATCCCAGTCGAGTTCGCGTCTGAGCTCGTAGCCGATATTGGCCAGTTGGCAAAGGGTGGCGGTGCGATGTCCCGCCTCGACGTGAGCGAGGGGTTGCTTGCCCGTACGAATGCAGTCGAGCCAGTCAGCGTGGTGGCTCTTTGGTTTGCGAATTTCGACGGTGGCCTTGAATTCCTTTATCAGGTTTACGGGGTCTGACTTCCATGGACCGCGGTCGACCCAGATGGTGCCTTCGGTTCCGTAGAATACGGTTCCGCCGCGCCAGTCGGGTAGGGAACCGTGCTCGACCTCTATGCCGTTGGCATAGATGAGCTTGAGGCCCTTCACTTCATCCTTCGGGGGGATGACTTTTACGGGTCCGGTGTCGTCGGCGTCCATGCCCCATTGGCCGATGTCGAAGTGATGGGCGCCCATGTCTGCGAGGTAACCGTTGCAGTACTCGGTGTAGGCTCGCCAGCGCGGGAAGTGATTGTGAACGTTGTCCGGGCAAAGCTCCTTGTTGTAACCGCGAGTGGGGGCGGGCCCTTGCCAGGCGTCCCAGTCGATGCCCTCGGGAATGGGTTGCGTGGCTAGGTCGCAGGGTTTGGGCGGACCGCCTACGCATACTTGAATTTTCTTTATCTTGCCGATTGCGCCGCTGTGAATCATCTCGACGGTACGTCGGAACTTCCCTCCGAATTCGGTGCGTTGTTGGCTGCCGGTCTGAAAGATCACTTTGTTTTGCTTTACGGCCTCCACCATGCGGCGACCCTCGGCGATGGTGAGTGAAATTGGCTTTTCGCAGTAGACGTGCTTGCCGGCGCGGGCTGACAGTATGGTGGGTTCGCCATGCCAGTGGTCGGGGGTGGCTATGAGGACGGCGTCCACGCTCTTCATGGCGATTAGCTCGCGGTAGTCCTTGGTGATCGTCAGACCCTTCCATTTTCCCGCGGGCGTATTCTTGGCGTAGTGGCCCTCGATGAGCTGCTTGGTGTGGTCGGTCCGCACCTTGGCGACTTCAGCGAAGCCTACGACTTGGGTTTCGGGGTTGCGAAGCAGGCGGTGAACGTGACTGCGACCTTGCTTGCCGGGACCGATCACGGCCACGCTGATACGGTTGTTGGGAGAATTTTCGCCCTTGGCCGCCCAAACGTGCGAGGGGAGGATGAAGGGAGCGGAGGCAAGGCTCGCTCCTTTGAGGAAGCTGCGTCTGGAAGTGTTTTGTTTCATTTTTTTAGTGAACGAGGATTTTCTTTTGTTGGAAAGTCGAAAATGCGAGTGTCGAGTGGTTCGTAGTTTGAGGAGTAACTGTCGGAATCCTAGTCGAGGGGAGCTTTGATCAAAATTCTCGAATGGAGCTACAGGGTTTCGGGATCTATTCGGGCAGCGTCTTTCCAGAGATCTTCCAAGGCGAAGTGATCGCGCTTTTCACGAGAGAACAGGTGGACGACGAATTCAATCGCGTCGATTATTAGCCAACCGCCGGGGTGGTAACGATCCTTGGCGAAAATCTCCACCTTATTGTCCTTGAGGGATTTTTCCACGTTGTCGCGAAGGGCTTTGAGGTGAGGGTCGGACATTCCCGTGGCTATTACGAAACAGTCGGTCAGCGGAGAGGTTTCCCCGAAGTATAGCAGTGTGAGGTCTTCCGCTTTTTTCTCCTGGAGCGCCTCGCAGCAAATTTTCAAGTTCTTGAGCAAATCCTTTTTCTTAATGGTTTGCTCGGGGTTATCTATGGATTTCGTCTTCAGCGGTATAGCTTTCGTTGGGTGATTATGGCAGCGACCGGCGGGGGAACCAGTTCTTGAAAAGGCAAATGATCGCGAATGCGGTTTCTGACTTCGGATGAAGATACTTCAAATTCGCGAGTGTCGAAAGAATGAAAACGAAGATCGGGTAGTTCGGGAGGAGTCGATAGTTGGTGCCCGGGTCTGGCGAGTACAAGGAACTCCGTTTCTTTGACCAGTTCTTCGATGCGTTGCCAGCGGGGAAGCTTGGCCAACTGATCCGCTCCGATGATTACGGAGAAGTTCGCGTTTGGCATTTTGCTCTTCAGCGTTCGCAGGGTGTCCAGAGTGAAGTTCGTGCCAGCTGCCTGAATTTCGAGATCGGTGGCTTCTAGGCCCGGTGTGTCGGCGACTGCGGCGCTTACCATGGCAAATCGATCGGATGGGGAGCAAACATAAGAATGTTCCCGCAGGGGGGCTTGGTTGGCGGGCGAGAATAGGATGCGATCAAGTTTCGCTTGTTCGAGCAGGTCCTTGGCGAGCTCGAGATGCCCGTTGTGAATGGGGTCGAAACTTCCTCCATAAAATCCGATGTTTTGCGAATTGTCCGCAGGCATGGCCAAGTCACAGGGACCTTCCTTCCGACTTCTCGAAAAGAGTGAACATGCGTCCCTTGCGGAAAAGGGTTACTTGGCCTGTGGAGGAAACGACCAATGCCAGAGAGTTCGTGACGTACGTGATGGCTGCGGCGGCTGCATGGCGAGTTCCAAGACCGCCTGGAAGCTCTATTTCGTCAGCTCGGGCTTGTACCATGCTGCCGGCGGATTCGACTACCCCGTCTCCACGAATGATGAAAGCGCCGTCGATGTATGCCAATTCCTTTATCGTTTCGTCCATGAAGGGGTTGAGGACATTTCGGTCTTCCTCGTCGTATCCGTGGAAAGGGTTTAGAATGAGTGGCTTTACCCGTTTTTTTACGGATTCGTGATCCCCTAGAACAAACAAGGCTCCGATGGATTTGCCCTCTCTGCCTGTCGAAGCTAGCTCGGTTGCCAATGCGATTAGGCGCTCCAAGGCGGCTGCCGAAATATCGTTGGGCAACATCTCTTCTCCCGGAGCCACGACCGATTCGAATTCTTCATCCACTTCCACTACCAGTAATGTATCGAGTTGCCCGCTGCCCGGGATACCTCCGATGCAACATACGCGATCTTCCAAGCCGAATACGCCTCGGGTCATACCCAACAGGATGGCGGCTCGAAGTTGGGAAAGCCGAGCTCTGGAAAGAGCCCGTACCGCAAGGACAGCATCGGCTCGATGCAGGGCCAAGTCGTCATCCGAAACATTTTCTCCGGCGACGATTACCTTGAAGCCCGGGAAACTTAAACGAGGTGCGAGCGCGGGAGGGAATACGTCGGCAAAGACTAAAATCGCCGAGCATTCGGCCGCTTTTGCAATCTTGGAGGCTTCGTCGGTCAGAAGTTTGTTGAACTTGGTGCGGCGTCGAGCGGGTCGATCGTCGGCTCCTGCGAAGGCGGACCTTACGGCTTTGCGGAATTCGGTGACCTCCCGAGCCATCCACAGGGGGTCCATGATCGCCTTGTCCTGAAAGTTTCGAGCAAGAGTGGCGAGAAACGAGAGGTAGTTTTGGGCCTTTTCGTTGGCGAGCAACATGAAGACGAAGCGTACTTCCTCATACGTTTCCTTTCCCTCGAAAGCGAGTCCCGCCGGGCAACGTCCAATAGCGAGGGCGTAGGACCTTTTCATAGGGATTCTGGCGTGCGGAAGAGCCACGCCTTCTCCCAAATAACTGGTCAGTGAGGTTTCTCGATCCAACAATTCCTTGAGGATTGCCTTGCGTGGCGTCTTTCTCCCAAGAACGGGAGCAAAGGTGGCTAACAACTCGGCGTAGGCCGTGGGCAAGTCCTTGCTTTTGAGGT
>CALBIN010000349.1 GCA_937893275.1 uncultured Opitutia bacterium
GGCAGAGATATCCCGACGAGGGCGAGATATTGTCCCCGCCTGACACCTCCTCCCCATTCACCCAAAGGCGAACTTCGCCGTCAATAGCCTTAACGTAGTAGTGGTTCCATTGATTGATTCCCTTGGTGGTTTCCTTTGAGGGAAAGCTGCGCCTTCCATTTGGCGCAACCGGAGGGAACGGTCGCATCTTTATTGGCCCGACCGGAAAGACGTCCCCGTGACTGGTGAACCAGTCCGCAGGTTTCTTATGCCTTGCCTTGTAGACTTCCGCATAGCCAAGATCGAGAACCTGAACTTCTATCCCTTTTGGCAGGCGTCCCTTTCCTGAGGCAAGTTGAGCAATGCTTTGAGGTGTCGCCCAGACAAATACGCCGGAGTTTCCACCCTTCTTTTTGTGCATCCATTCACAGAGGAGCTCAAAGTTCTTCAACGGTTCTCGGTAGCGGATCACTCCGGTTGGTTTTCCAGTACAGAATGCATGATCCAGTTTCCAGGTCCATGTATCCGGCTGGCAGTTTACGTTTACGAAATCATCGCCGGTAAGGACTTCCCATCCGGGTTCGTGTCCCTTGGGTGGTACGCTTTCTTTGTCAGTTACTTTCAGAGAGGAGTTCTCCTTGGAACCTGATTTCTTCAGGAAGTGAGCGACATCGCAGAGGTCTTGATCCGAAAGGCCAAGCTCGGAAGCCGAAGGCATCCAGGATTCCTTTAGGTGATCGATTTTTGCACCTGCCCGACGAAAGAGAATCTTTCGGGTGTCTCCACCCATGACCTTTATTTTCAGGGAGCCTGCATGCCAGCTGTAATTGGACATGAAACCTTCCGCTATGTTGTTCCGTCCCCTGACTCGTATGGGTTGCTCGTATCCATGGGCTAGCTTTTCGTCCGGAGATACGATCTCATGCACGATTTGCTCAATTGTCCGCTGCTTTCCCCAGTGGGTTAGCTCGGGGCCAAAGGGTACGCCTGCACCGTCAATTTTGTGGCATATGTAGCATTTCCCCATCAAGGCTTTTCCTTTTTTGGGATTCCCTTTCAGTTTTGCAATTTCTGCCGGGGTCGACACCGTGGTCGGTTTCCCAAGGTTCTTCGGGATCTGGTAGCTGGCGGTCATGAGTTCACCTTGGAGGTTGTTCAAATCCTTTTCCACGATCTCACGAACGCTGACTTGGTAGTGCTCCGGCTGAAAATCTTTCAATTTGCCAATGGCAAGGAGACGCTCTTTGCGTTCCTTACGCTCCTCATCATTCCTGAAACTGGCAAATGCCATTGCCAAGAAGCGGAATTCATCGACCGGTGGCACCTGTGACCGGATACAGGTATCCAAGTCACGAATTGATTCCGGAGTATATAGGCGCCAGGCAAGACGTTTGGCTGTCTTTGACCACTTTTCGGGGTTCGGGAAACGAGGAGCAACCAATTCCCTGTAGACTTCCTTTTCCTTGTTTGTGAAAGCAACGCCCAAGGCTTCCAAGTAATAACGGTTTCTTCCATCATATGCATCTATCAGGTCCCCAATGACAGATTCGCATTTGTCGTAGGAAACATCCCTTAGGCTGACGGCAACTTCCCGACGAACGGATAGGAATTTTGATTTAGCCAAAATCTTTGAGCGGCCAAGCGTGCCGCTGGGGTCTGCATGCCGCAGAGCCCGATAGGCGACCAGTGGCTTTTCCGCATCATCTTCAGCGGTCAAGTATTCGGCAACCTTGGCCCGACCCTTTTCCCCGAGTTGAGCCAGTACCCAGATTGCACGCGCTCTAAGATATTCATTGTTTTCGTTGGCCTCCAAGAATTCATTCACTTTGCCAAAGGCTTTTTCTCCATGCCGTACTAACTGCGCCGCGGCATGCGAACGGACATTGACCGCAGGATTTGCGAGGGCGTCTACCAGTCCCTCGATGTTACTGAAATCGGTTTCGGGTGTTTTTAGTCGAGGTCGGTCCTTTCGTGTGATCCGATAGATGCTTCCGCTTACTTGGTTAGTGCGGCGACTGGTGTCGTTGTAGAAATCGGAGAAGAAGAGCGAGCCATCAGGAGCCAAGGCGATGTCGGTTGGGAGAAAGTGCTGGCCTTTTTTATCTGCCTTGAGACTTACAAACGGCTTATGCCTACCCATCTCGATCTGTGCATCTATCAACTCGGGACGGCATGACATGATTTCCTTACGCACCATGCAGCTAACTAAGTATGTACCAGCCAGACCAAGCGTATCGTCCTCGATGAAAAGATTTCCGGTTGGAGAACCCGCACCGTATATGGACCCGGGAGGGAAGGCTCCCGGATAGTTCTCCCTCCAGTGAGATCGTGAAAATCGACGGCTTTTGTTCCACCCTGCAGGCTCTTCCCATGTCTTGGCCACTTCCTCCCATGAGCGGCTACCATCTTTTAAGTCAGCATACCCCATATTGGCATACTCCATTACCCATGAAGATCGACAGTGGGCCGGGTCGTCATTGTCGCTTTGAAAAATATCACCCTGCGAGGTTACGAACATGTCGTGAGGATTACGCATATTTTCGCCGGTTGGTCGCAATCCTGTTCCGTCGGGGTTGATACGCATGGTCATTCCCCCGACATAGACCTCGCCATCGGAGCTGGGCTTCCCAATCGCGTCCGGATATCCGTAGTAGCAGCCGGATAGGTAATGTCTCCCGTCTTTGGTTCGGATGTCGGCCCCGCAATTTCCAAAGGAAAAATGCCATTGTCCGCTGGGAGCGCCAACCACCGCATGAACGGTATGATCGTGATTCTTGTTCTGGAAACCCGTCAGGAAAACCTCCCGCTTGTCCACCTCGGGTTCGAAGACCGCGTTTCGATTGACATCCGTGTAAACGATTATGGAAGGAGTGGTGGAGAGAGCGA
>CALBIN010000350.1 GCA_937893275.1 uncultured Opitutia bacterium
AGCGCGCCAAGACTTATCGTATCGAGGAGATTGCCTCGATTATGCCTCAGCGGGAGCCCTTTCTCTTTCTCGAATCGGTTACGATCGATGGAGAGTCCGCCTCGGCTACCTACAGGATTTCCGGAAACGAGTATTTTCTCGAAGGTCATTTTAAGGACAACCCCGTATTTCCGGCCTCGATCATGATAGAGGCGCTTGGCCAACTAGGTGTGTTTTACCTTCTCAAGGGCAAGCATTCCTCCTTGTCTAGTCCCGCTCGTCCGGATTCCATTTTCTTTACCTCATGCGATGGCGTGAAATGTCGGCGCATTTGCAAGCCCGGAGAGACGCTGCAAATGGTTGTTAGGCCTAAGAGAATGCGACACCCCTTGGCTGTGTTTGAAGGCGAAATAAAGGTGGGTGATGAGAAAACCGCATCGGCTGAAGAAATCAAATTGACCTTTGATTATTATCCGACCGTTCAAGGAGATTCGGAGGAAGCGTTATCTACGCCAATTACATCTGCCTCTACTAACGGTAACGGAACCAACGGCAACGGAAGTCATGGTGGGCTTACGCCTCTTCCGATTGCTCCGCACAACCCCACAGTCCCTTCTCGAGGCACGGATATAAGCCTCGTTGACTAGGCTCATTGGCGTGGGCGGCCCCAATAGCCGCAAAACGGGCGGAAACGCAGTTGGCGATCTTTCCGTTGATTCTCCCAAGGTGGCTTTTCTTTACGCCACTTTTCCGCGACCGACCGAAACTTTTGTTCGACGAGAACTAACTGCTCTATGGGCAATTGGGGCAGAGATAACTCCGATTTCCATTTGGCGAGGTGATGATACGTTCGAGGGGCGTAAGATCGATCGCTTTAGGTTGCGTGAATTATGGAGCCTGCTCTTCTGGTTGCCTTACTGGGTTCTTTTACGTCCGCGAGCGTTTAGAGAGGTGTTGGGCGACCTTTGGAATCGGCCTTGTCGCTCTGTCCAGAATTGGAACGAAACTTTTCTCGGGCTTGGCTTTGCTCTTGTTCGGGCTCATGAAATGAAGCGCCAAGGCTATCAGCTTTGCCATGCGGTTTGGGCCACTATGCCCGCTACCGCAGCCCTCGCCTTGAAGAAGCTCGTAGGTATCGAATATTCAATGGGTGCCCATGCTTACGACGTTTTTCGCGGTCATGGCGACTGGTTGCTCGAGCGAAAACTACGAGAAGCCGCGTTCGTTCGAACATCCTCGGTTTCCACCGAACGGCGTCTCTTCGCGCTTGGTTTGCCTTCGGAAAAGCTAAAGCTTGTTCGTCGCGGGCTTTCCAAATGGCCTGCGGTTACCGAGCGAGGCCCGTTTGCCTCACCCATCCAAATCTTGTCCGTGGGGCGTTTGGTTCCCAAGAAAGGATACTTTGAGCAATTGTCGATATTGAGAGCTCTGCTCGATGCCGGTATCGAGTTTGAGGCTCGAATCGTCGGGGGAGGGCCATTACGAGATAAATTGGAGCGTGAACGTGATCGTCTTGGACTTGCCGATTGCGTCACTTTTCTTGGGGCACTTCCCGAAGATGAAGCGCATGCCCTTTTCACCGAAAGCGATCTTTTTCTCTTTACGGGCAAAATTGCTCCCGATGGCGATCGTGATGGTCTGCCAAACGTTATTCCCGAAGCGATGTCCGCCGGGGTCGTCGTAATCGCCTCGCCTCATGGCGGAGCTGCCGAAGCTTTGGAGGAGGGAGTCACGGGCTTTGTTCGCGATCCTCATCGAATCGACCAATGGGTTGAGCTAATCCAAGGCTTGGTCGCAACCCCGGAGAAGGTAATCAGCCTGCGCAAAGCCGCTGCCGCTGCCGCCCGTATTCGATTCGACGTTAAGCGAACCGCTCGTGAACTTTTTGCCAATCTACTTGGAGTATGCAAAGGATGAGCGATGCGCCCGAAGTCAGCATCCTGATATCCGTTTTCGAGCAACTGGATTATACGCGAAGATGCCTAGAGGCTTTGGAGAGAACCTTGACGGGTAAGGTGTCCTACGAGGTTGTCGTCGTGGATGATGCGAGTCGGGATGGTGTTGCGGAGTACCTTGAAGGCCTCAATGCACCCTATCGGGTATTGTTCAACGAGGAGCGCAAGGGTTTTGCCATTAACAACAACCTTGCCGCTCGAGAAGCTCGAGGTGAATTCCTGTGCTTTCTCAACAACGACGTCTTTGTCGAGGGTGATTGGTTCCTTCCTATGTTGAGCGTACTGAAAGAGAAAAAGAATGTCGGAATGGTGGGCAACGTGCAGAGATTGATCCGTAACGGACGATACGACCACATGGGAGTTGTCTTTGCCCCCCAAGGTAACCCAAGGCATTACGGGCAAGGTTTCTTCCATCGTCCCTTTAAAGGCGAGGTTCGAGAATGGAGCGCGGTAACTGCGGCCTGTTGCACATGTCGTCGAGATACTTTCCTTGAGCTGGGAGGTTTTGACGAAATTTACCTTAACGGGTGTGAAGACGTGGATCTATGCCTTCGAATGCAGAAGCAGGGCTTGCGGCACTTTGTCGTTCACGACAGTGTGGTCCTGCATGTAAAGGGAGGTACGGAAGGGCGTAAGGCGCACAATGATCGCAATGCCCAAATACTCTTGAAAAAGTGGGGAGATGAAGTCCGTTCGGATCAAGCCGTTCGAGATCAGATTTTGCATGCCTGTACTTACCTCTGGCGAGGATTGACGCGGCCATGGTCATGCCATGCGGGGAAATTGTTGGAGGCTCTCTTGCTTGCCCTTCGCCTCAAGACATTGAAAAAGTGAAACTCTCAAATTTTAGACTTAGCGTAGGCAAGGGCCTCGGCGATTTGGTCTAGATCTTCGTCGGTATGGGCGGCGGAAATGGCGGTTCTTACAAGATCCTTGTTCGGCGGGACGCCGGGGGCGATGGAAATGACCGTGAATACGCCTTTCTCCAGTAGGGCTTTCCAGAAAAAGTATACTTTTTCCTTATCCCCTAGAACAATGGGGATGGCAGAGGTTTCGCTTTCCCAAGTGTCGAATTCGAGTTCCTCTAGTATGGATCTGTAGCGGTTTAGGTTTTTTTCCAGTCTTTCCTGATGCTCGGGTTCCTCCTGGATGATCTTTAGCGAGGCGCGGGCACAAGCAGTGGCGCAGGGGGAGAGGGATGCTGAAAATATGGTTTGCTTGGAGTGACTTCTGAGATATTCGATGTTTTCGCGAGTGGAGGCTACGAATCCGCCAGTGCTAGCGAGAGCCTTTGAGAAACTTCCGCAGAGGACGTCGATTTCATCGGAG
>CALBIN010000351.1 GCA_937893275.1 uncultured Opitutia bacterium
ATACAAATTAGACCAATATGAACTCTATTGTGAATTTTCATATCGAGGCATTAAGTTTTGCCCAATGTTAAGGTTTTGCAACTGATTTTAACCCCCTCGCCCTTCATTAAAATTGGCTGTAATGCAATCGATCCGGCTTGCGAGCAAGTGAGGCAGCGTTATTTAAGTATTTTTAGTCCATAGCCACTTTTCTTGCCCACATCGTTTCGCTCCTAACCTAAACTGACTTTTTAATTGAATATGACCATAACCTTTTTCACCACTCTGGCCCTATTTGCGATTCCGACTGCTACAGAGCGGTCGGAGTCGGAGCTAACGGAAAAGCAAGTCAAGGCAAGCGAGGGACGACTGCTTTCGCGCGGGCGGAAACTCACTTTCGCGGGAAAGCGTAGCGGCGAGGGCTATTTTTCAGCAGACGGGAAGAAGCTTATTTACCAATCGGAACGGCTACCTGAAAACCCTTTTTATCAAATCTATGCCCTCGATTTGGTAACAGGTGAAACGGATCTTGTGTCCACGGGTTCAGGCAAGACGACCTGCTCATGGCTTCATCCGGTTGAGGAAAAGGCTCTTTTCGCATCCAGTCACGAAGACCCGGCAGCGAAGGATAAGCAGAAGGTTGAACTGGAGTTCCGTGAGTCAGGCAAGGCTCGAAAGTATTCATGGGACTACGACGAGTGGTACGACATTTTTGAAAAAGACTTGAAGTCCGGAAATCTTCGCAACCTTACAAATGCCCGTGGTTATGATGCCGAGGGATGCTATTCCCCTGACGGAAATCTTATAGTATTTGCCTCCAATCGCCAAGCTTACGAACGGGACCTTTCGGAAGAAGAGAAGAAAATTCTGGAACGGGACAAATCCTATTTTTCCGAAATTTTCCTTATGAATTCCGATGGTTCCAACCTACAACGTCTCACGAATGTTGCGGGTTACGATGGCGGACCCTTCTTTAATGCCGATGGCACCCAGATATGTTGGCGCCGATTTTCTGAAAACGGTCACCAGGCTGAAATCTATGTTATGAATGTGGACGGGTCTGAGCAGAGAAAGCTAACAAATCTCGGGAAGATGTCATGGGCGCCATTTTTTCATCCTTCGGGAAAATACTTAATCTTTTCAACCAATGTACACGGTTTTCAGAACTTTGAACTTTATCTTGTCGACGCAAAGGGTGCAAAAAACCCTGCTCGCGTTACTTTTACAGATGGTTTTGACGGTCTGCCCTGTTTTTCGCCAGATGGAAAATCCTTGTCTTGGACGAGTAACCGAGGAGCTGCAAAACAGTCTCAGATTCACCTTGCTGGATGGAACCACGAAGCGGCGATGGGTTTACTCGCTGCTGCCGGTGATGTCCCTCGGCTCAATAAATCGGAGGACCTGCGAGAGTCGGTCACCGAGCACCGCTCTTCTCCGGAAATTGATTCTGCGGATGCTCGGGTTCATGTCGAATACCTTGCTTCTGAAAAACTTGAGGGTCGTTTCACGGGATCACAAGGAGCTCGATTGGCTTCCAAGTACGTGGCCGACCTTCTTGCTTCTTACGGTATCGAGCCTGCGGGAAACAATCGATCTTGGTTTCAAGCATTCCCATTTACAAAGGAAGTAAGGCTCGGAAAGGAAAATTTTCTGCGAATTAAGAATAAGGAAAATATTGCTTTTGAGTTAGGCAATAACTGGCGACCGATCGCCTTTTCCGATACAGGCTCCAAGGATTCACGAGATGTGGTTTTTGCCGGCTACGGTCTGCAAACACCACCTGAGGACGGATTTTCAGAATACGATTCTTACGTACATCTTGATGTAAAAGACAAATGGGTGATTGTGCTTCGCTATCTGCCGAATGGGTGGGAGAAGAAACGCAAAGATAAATTTGCGAGCCATGCCGCACTACGAAATAAAGCCTCTATTGCTCGGGACCTTGGAGCCACGGGTGTACTATTTGTAACAGGTCCAAACGCTGAGAACAGAAAGGAACTGGTGAGCTTCTTCCCAGATGCCACAGGTTCCGGAATGTCTTTACTGGCTGCGTCAATAGATGATCAGCTTGCTTCAAATATTTTTACCTTAGCCGGAAAGGATTTGCAGACATTGCATAACGCGCTCGACAAAGGGAAACCTGCAATGGGCTTTCCTCTCAAAGGGGTTCAGTTGGAATCAGAAATAGAAATAATTCGAGAAAAAGGTATAGGACGAAATATCTTGGGATGGTTGCGGGCAGGCAAGAAACCTTCGAAGCAATTTATTGTGATCGGTGCTCATCTGGATCATGTCGGCAAGGGACGAGTCGGATCTCGAGCAAAGAAAAATGCAAAAAAGAAAATTCATCCTGGCGCCGACGACAATGCCTCCGGAATCGCAGTTCTTTTGGAGATAGCCCAGTTTTTGGCGGATCTCAAAAAGCGTGGTTTGCTAAAGATGAATTTCGATATTTGCTTCGCCGCATGGTCGGGCGAAGAAATAGGCCTTGTCGGTTCGGCGCATTACGCCCGCGAGCTCGAGACAAAAGTTAAGGCACGCGACGACAACGCGAGTTTACCCATTATTGCCTACCTGAATCTGGACATGGTTGGTCGCTACAAAGAGAAACTCACCCTGCATGGTATCGGTTCGGGTGAGGGATGGCTTTCGATAATCGAAAAAGCGAATGTGCCCGTAGGGTTGAACCTCAATCCACAAAACGACAGCCACTTGCCAACCGACACCACGTCTTTTTACTCTCGGGGCGTTCCAATACTTAGTGCCTTCACTGGTCTTCACCAAGATTATCACTCCCCAACGGATACGGCGGATAAACTGAACTACGAAGCAGCGGCCGATTGTGGCAAACTTCTTTCCCGAATAACCATGGAACTCCTGCAACGAGATGGCCCAATTCCCTATAAATCATCGTCTGCCCCCAAAAGGCAAAGTCGTGGGCGCCTTACGGCGTATCTTGGGACGATTCCCGACTACTCTCAAGGCGACCTGAAGGGAGTTTTGCTGTCTGGTGTTGCAAAAGGCGGTCCGGCGGATAAGGCGGGGCTTCGAGGTGGTGATGTAATCATCGGCTTGGCGGGCAAGAAAGTGGAAAACGTCTACGACTATACCGACGCCATAGGTGAATTGAAGCCAAAGATTGTCGCGACTATAGAGGTTAACCGCAAAGGCGAAACGCTTAAACTAGACATTACCCCGGCAGCCCGAGATTGAGGTACGCTATTCCCCTTCCAGTGGCCAAATAAAACTGCCGGAACCACTTTTCTTTGGAACAAGTTCTTGCCCATCGTTGATTATATAGCGAATGTTTTCCAAGGAAGAGGCGTAGCAGCGGAAAGAACCATTGATGCTGAAGCTTTCTTCCCATCCAGCTTTAAGGGACTTTCGATCATAATATTTTTTTTGAGGCGGCTTGGCCCCATCGTCTGAGAGAATCAGTCTTTCGATTGGGCCATAGGCCGCGAGCCGAAGCGTAATTTTGTTAACAGATGCGCTGTTGGTCGAATCTGCCGCTGTCGTCCCTCTTTCAGTAATAACTGAATTATTGGGAGGAGAGTTTGGAGTATCCGGTTTGTTTAAGACATAAACCAAGGCGACAATTATGCCGACAAGAACCAATGCCCCGGAAGTAATTAGGATGACAGGCTTGAGAACCCCTTGAGTGCTGGTTTGTTCAGAGCTAGAAAGAGGTGATCCGCGACGAGGTTCTGTTGTCCCCGATTGAGTCACGGAACCAGAGGCGACCTCGGTTTCCCCACCTTCACTGCTTGAGGTAATTGAGCCAAGTGACTTTTTGGCGGCCTTGCCCGAGCGACTGGGCAACAAGACATCAAGCTCTGCGAGGACCGCCTCAGGATCTAGTCCAAGAAAGCGAGCATAGTTCTTGAGGAAGCCGCTCAAATAAACAGGTGGCAATTCTACATCAAAGACATCTTTTTCAAAAGACGCAAGAAAGTGGCCTCTTATCTTGGTAGCTTCTTCCGCTTCGCGTATAGAAATGCCTTTTCTATTACGAGCCTCTTCCAACTTTTGTCCGATGGATGCCATGATTAAGTTAACTTAAGGCACAACAGGCAGCGGGATTCAATCAGCAACCGTCCATCACAAAGATTTTTTTTCATGGACTTACCTTAACCAGTTGATGTGTCACAAGTCCAAGAGAATTTCTCTACCTTGTGAGCCATTGTCAGGACCGACCATTCCCCGATCTTCCAGTTCATCCATTATGCGAGCAGCTCGATTGTAGCCAATGCTCAGTTTTCTTTGCAGGTTGGAGGTTGAGGCGCGTTTGGTGGTACGAATTATCTCAATGGCTCTCTTGACCATGGGATCTTCGTCGCTATCTCCATCTTCTCCAAGAATTTCTTCTTGGCCCGCTGCCTCGACTTGGGCACGCACTTCTTCAATAATTTCCGGCGGGCCGTTTCGTTTTAAGTATTCTACAATGCCATTGATTTCATCATCGCTGACGAATGCTCCTTGTGCTCGCATAAATACTGGACTGCCAGGTGGAATAAAAAGCATGTCACCTCGCCCGATTAATGTTTCCGCACCTTTGGAATCTAGTATGGTTTGGCTGTCTCGATAAGATGCGACGCGAAAAGAGATACGGCTTGGGAGATTAGCCTTGATAACGCCGGTGATGACGTTAACGGACGGTCGTTGGGTGGCGATTATTAGGTGTATGCCTGCCGCTCGAGCCAACTGGGCCAAGCGAGCAATCCCAGTTTCGACATCGGCTTGCGCCACCATCATAAGGTCGGCGAGTTCGTCAATAAAGCAGACGATGTAGGGAAGTTTGTTTTCCGGGATTTCCAAAACACTGTCGTCCCTAGGAACCTCAATGTTTGACAATGCAGCACGCTCCTCGGGAGTCATTTCGGCTTCTAGCGCGATCGCCTTTTCCTTTTCTTCCTTGTCCTTTAAAATTTTAGCGTTGAAGCCAGCGATATTTCGAGCACCCACTTTTGAGAAAATTTGGTAGCGGCGCTCCATTTCAATGAGTAACCACTTGAGTGCGCCCGGAACCTTTTTCGGTTCGGTAACGACGGGAATGAGCATATGAGGAAGATCGTTGTAGACCTTCATCTCAACGATCTTTGGATCTACCATGATAAAGCGCACGTCCTCGGGGCTCGAATGGTAACATAGGGATGCGATAATGGTGTTTATGCAAACTGTCTTGCCTGAACCAGTAGATCCCGCAACCAGCAGGTGAGGCATTTTTGTAAGGTCTGCTACAAGCGGAATACCGCTGGCTTCTTTGCCTAAAACAATTGGAATCTCGGCATTTGCATCTGCCCAGGCCTTTGATTCCAAAATTTCTTTAAGGCAGACGGTTCCGGGTTTGTCGTTGGGCACCTCGATGCCTACGCATCCTTTTCCGGGAACGGGAGCAATGATCCTTACGCTTTCGGCTTTTAGGGCCATCGCGAGGTCTTTTTCTAGATTTGCAATTTTTGCTACTTTTACACCTGCTGCAGGATGAATGTCGTATCTCGTTATGACGGGTCCTGTGTGAACTTCGCCAAGCTCAACCTCGATCTTGAATTGAGCTAGAGTTTCCCTCAGTCGAACGGCCTTGATCATATGATCTTCGTCGGCAGAGTCCTCTTCTTCGGGTGGGTCCATGAGGAGATCAAGAGTGGGAAAGTGATAGTCGCCTTTTCGTTCTGGGAACAGGTCAGCAGCTTTTTCGGTTTTAGCTGCCCTTACTACCTTAAAGCCATCAACTCCCTTGTCCTCGGCTGTCTCTAATACCTCCGTTGGCGCAGGCTCCAACGCTTTTTTGAGTTCAGGTTCGGGGGTGTCATGTTCCTCATTCGCAGAGAGGTCTGGTTCTTCCGTCAGTGATTTTTTCTGTGTGTCCTTTTTTGTTTTTGGTGGCGAGGGTGTTGTCTCGACGGTATCTGATTCTGAGCCAACTTTTCCGAAGAGGATGTCGTCATCCTCTTTTTTTCGGCTAAAAATGGAGTTTTTCTTTTGGGCACTCGTCGCCTCCGGTTCACCGGCCGACGGACTTTCCTCTTTCTTTTCCTTTGGGGCTTCTTCTGGGCCACTTGGGTTTTTGGCTCCTGCAGACAAACGCTCCCTCAAGCCTCTTGTCCATCCCGGCAGACCGCCGAACGCCAAGTTTGGCTTGACGGACCAATGGAGAAGCAAACTGCCGATAAGAGAGATGCTCATCAGAAGCCCGGTGCCCAACCCCCCTAACCATTGGCCTAGAAAGCCACCCGAACGATTCTCAGGCAGTGCGTGTAACGGAACACCTGAATATAAAACCCCACCCAAGGAACCGCCGGCTCCGTTGCGGTAGAGATCTTTATCGAGAAGAGGTTCCCCGCCTACGGCCCTGAATCCGGCGTCTCTCAGGTTAGCTAAAGCCGCGATTGAGATGATGACCAAACCGATGGTGGCAAGCTTTCGAACCCTCATGGACTTTGTGCTTTCGGCGAAGGTAAGAAACGAGGCACAGCCAAAAGCCCAAGGCAAAAGCCATGCTCCTAACCCTAAGCTGGCCAGCATCTGGTCCGACAAAAATTCTCCGACTCCACCTAGTAAATGGGGCTCCCCTACACTTGGGTCTGCATGTCCTTGCCCGTCGTAATCAAGCAGACTTACCAAACAGACAAGAGCAGCCACAGCAAGACCTGCCGCCAGCCATGGTCGTCGCACAGGCGTAATTTTTCCGACAGAGGCTTTTGGAGTCCCCGAACCTATCCCTTTTTTCACCACTAGATTTCCCTTACCTTTATTAACTATGACTAGGCATAAGAGGATTTCGTTGCCTTGCAACGCAATCTTTGAAGATACTTTTAGCAATGTCGGTTGTTAAGTTCACACCTATTTGCTTAGTTCGTGTTTGGGGAGGTCGTAGCCTTGCGAAAGTATTTGGCCGGGATTTACCCGAGGGTAAAAGAATAGGCGAAACTTGGGAAATTGTGGACAGACCCGAGAGCCAATCGATCGTGGCGGAAGGACCCTTGAAGGATCGCACGCTTCGCGAATTGATCGAAGGTAATTCGGATTGGCTTCTTGGTCCGAGTTGGCCTTCCGCAAAACCGTTTCCGATTCTGGTTAAATGGTTGGACTGCGCAGAACGCCTAAGTCTTCAGGTTCATCCTCCTTCAGCCATCGCGCATGAACTCGGAAGTGAACCAAAAACGGAGAACTGGTATGTGGCGAAAGCCGCCTCCGGGGCAGGGTTGATCGCCGGATTGAAATCCGGGGTTTCCAAAGAGTCTTTTTGGGAAGCGTTGAACGAAGGGTGCCTCACTGATTTATGTCACCGATTTCCATCGTTTGCCGGAGACTCCCTTCTTGTGGAAAGTGGCCGCATTCACGCTATCGATGGAGGTAATTTGATTTTGGAGGTTCAGCAAAATTCAGATACTACTTACCGAGTATACGATTGGGAGCGCGTGGGGTTGGATGGCGAACCCAGAGAACTGCATGTCGAGGAGTCTATGCGATGCATTAACTTTGCCGATTTTGAGCCCGAACCATTTCGTTCTGATCCTGAATTAGCAGAACAGGTTATCTCAGAATGCGACCACTTCCGCATTTGTAAATTCGAGATTGCGGATGGACAGAAGAAAAAACTTTCTTCCGCTGGCGGGGATGTCGCATTGGTGCATGTTTTGAGCGGATCTCTTCATGGCGAGGGATGTTTTTTGAAAGCAGGGGATACCGGACTTGTACCTTTTGCGGAGGATTTTTTAGGACAAGCTTCGGAAAAGACGACATTTCTGGTGACGGATCGTTTTATTCGCTAAGTTGGGGGCAAACTTCTCTGCTTTCCCGTTGACCGGTGGCGAAGGGCAAGGTTTTTTATACCGTTTAACTCATTGCAACATTTGATGGAACAAGGTAACAAAACTGAAGAAGAAACAGGATCTCAACCTTCGGAAGAGATTTTGGATGAAGCTAACGCCACCGACGAGGTGGATGAATCTCTGGAAGAGGAATCTGGTCAAGGTGATGCCTCTGGCAGGATGCAGGGTAAACTCGAAGAAGCCTATGGCAAGCGCGACGAGCTACAAAACAAGTACCTCCGCGCGGCTGCCGAGTTGGACAACTTGCGAAAGCGCTCAGTTCGAGACCGTGAGGAAATCGCCTCTCGCATTCGAGCAAATATAATTGGGGATCTCCTCCCCGCCGTTGATGCTTTTCGTCTAGGTCTTCAGGATGCCCAGAATCGTGAGGAGGCCAAAAGTGTGGTGGAGGGGTTTGCCATGGTCATGACTCAAATGGAATCAATACTTGGAGAGCATGGACTCTCTTTGATCGATGCAACGGGCCAGCCCTTTGACACAAGCCTTCACGAAGCCGTTAGTCACGAAGTGAGCGAAGACATAGAGGAAGGTCATGTAATCTATACCGTTCGCATAGGATATAAGTTGGGCGACCGCTTGCTTAGGCCAGCGGCGGTGGTTATCTCCAAAGGCTCAACTGGAGAAGAAGAGAAATCCGAAGACTGAAATAGCTAGCCCTCAATCTTAATCACAAGGCAATGGCATCAGAAGACTTTTATGAATTACTCGGTGTGCCTCGTGGCGCATCCCCGGAAGAACTAAAGAAAGCCTACCGAAAGCTTGCGGTAAAATATCATCCTGACAAAAACCCCGGCGATAAAGAAGCCGAGGAACAATTCAAAAAGATCTCGGAAGCATACGAAGTGCTTAAGGATCCGGAAAAGCGTCGCAGGTATGATCAATTTGGGCCAGACGCATTTCGAGGAGGTGGCGGAGGAGCCGCAGTTGATCCATTTGACCTTTTCCGCGATGTTTTTGGCGGAGGTGGCGGAGGTGGCGGGAGCGGATTTGGCAGTATTTTCGAAGAGTTCTTCGGTGGTTCAAGTTCACAGGGTCAGGAAGCGGGAGGAGCCCGCGGCTCGGACTTGCGGGTCTCTGTGGAAATTTCATTGAAGCAAGCTGCCGAAGGTGTTGATCGAGAGATCAAGTACAGGCGCTATGGAACCTGTGGCCCGTGCGACGGATCAGGCGCTGCTTCTGGTTCTAGTAAAGTGATGTGCCCGATTTGCGGAGGTATTGGTCAGGTTGCTTCCAACCAAGGCTTCATAAGCATTCGGCGGACTTGTCCAAAATGCAGCGGATCGGGAGTGACGATCGAAAATCCCTGCGGAACCTGTGGTGGCGAGGGGCGCGTGCGGGAACCTGCGACCGTCAAGGTTAGCATTCCTAAAGGCGTTGATGACGGTACGCGATTGTGCTCTCGTGGTCGAGGCGATGCGGGCCTGATGGGAGGCCCGGCGGCGGATCTTTATGTTTTCGTGCAAGTTAAGGATCACGAGCTTTTCGAGCGGGACGGAGATGACCTTTTTCATGAACTCGCCCTCCCCTATACTTTGGCGACCCTAGGGGGTTCCATTGACGTACCCACGCTGACCGGCAAGGTTTCCTTAAAAATCCCTGCGGGTACTCAATCGGGTCGCACTTTTCGTTTGCGCGACAAGGGAATGCCTAATCTCCGAAGTTCCAGTCGGGTTGGAGACCTCTATGCGCGCATAACTATTCATATCCCTAAAAAACTTACAAAAAAGCAGCGCGAATTGTTAGTCGATTTCGCTAAATCATGCGGCGACAAGGACGCGGATGTGGACGAGGGGATCATAGACAAGGCAAAGCGTTTCTTCGAAGGCGAGGATTGAAGATGGCGACCTTAGATGATCTTTCTGTCGGAGTTTCTTCGCTTGAGGAATCTGTGAAATTTCGTCAAAAAGTTAACTTGCAGAGCGAGACATTCGTCCTCACCAACGGATGCTTCGACCTACTTCATGCCGGACACATCTATTGCCTGGAGTTGGCGGCAGCATTGGGAAACCATCTTTGGGTTGCCCTCAATTCAGACTCAAGTGCCCGAGCCATCAAGGGCTCTTCTCGCCCTGTGCAAGGAGAGCGCGAACGCGCCTACGCCCTTCTTTCTCTGAAAAGCGTGTCAGGAGTATTTCTTTTTGACGGAAAGAGAATAAGCTCTGAAATCAAAGCCCTGTCACCCGATGCCTATGCTAAATCTGGCGATTACTGTCTGCAGACGATGGACCAAAGTGAACGCGAATCCTTAGAGCAAGTGGGTTCCGAAATTCACTTTCTGCCATTTCTTGAAGGGTGTGGAACTACCGGACTTTTGCAGAAAATTAAAGGCTTGCCCGAAATCTAAAACTTGAACGCAATGTCAAACATGAGGGTCGTCATATTAGGATCAGGTTCCGGAACAAATGCAGAGGCCATCCTGTCTGCGGCATCGGCAAGTCAGCTCGGCCCCACTCAAGTCGTTGCCGTATATAGTGATGTTCAAAATGCGGGTATTCTAGAAAAAGCCGCTCGTTACGAGGTAAAGAACAGCCATCTTTCGTCTCCTTCCCAACAGGCGACCCTTAACGGGGAGTCCGAAAGCCTTTGGATTGAAACGATCAAAGAGGATGCTCCCGACTTAATCGTTCTTGCTGGATTCATGCGCATTTTAAAAGGGCCATTTCTTCAAGCATTCTCGGGGAAGATAATTAATCTTCACCCTAGCTTGTTGCCCAGCTTTCCCGGACTGGAAGCCATTCGTCAAGCCTTTGTCCGCGGTGTAAAAATAACGGGTTGCACCATTCATTGGGTGAATGAAGTGGTGGATGGTGGCGAAATTATTGCACAGGCTCCAGTGCGAGTTATGCCTGGCGATACTTACGAACTACTGGAGCAAAAGATACATGGGGCGGAACATGTTGTCTTGCCTTCGGTAATTCGAGATATCGCCATTGGCGTGATTCCCTTTCTCGGGGAATGATCAAGGCGACTCTCCCGTTGTCCTCGGAGCTTATCCCTCCGCTGGAAGATCTCTTGTGTGAACTGGCTCCTTGTAACTGGTATTTGCAAATAAATAGACTTTCGGACGAGGGATCGCTTGAAGGTTTTTTCGACAACCGAGAGCGGGCTCTTGCTGAGTGGACTAGTCTGTCCCAAAGGTTTCCCGCATTTGCCGAATCCCTCTCACCCAAGCTTTCAACTGTCGAGGATCGTGACTGGAAAGAAGCTTACAAAGAACATTTCCATCCTTGGAGTATCGGTCCCTTGCATCTTGTGCCCGAGTGGGAGCGCGCCACCTATGTCTTGCCGGAGGGGGAAAAGGTACTGTACGTCGATCCAGGAATGGCTTTTGGCACGGGACTTCACGAAACTACTCGCCTGTGCTTAGATGTGATAATTGATTTTTTCGAAGAGATCGATCCTGGGGGGCTCAGTTGTATCGACTTAGGTTGCGGTTCAGGAATACTCGCCCTATCTGCCAAGTTACTTGGAGCGGGAAATGTGAAAGGTGTTGATATCGATCCCGATGCCGTCCGAATTTCCATCGAAAACGCTACGGCAAATGGGATGGTCGGCGATGTTAGTTTTACTACGAACGATATTGCAGGAGGACTTTTTTCGGAAAGTGCCGATCTTGTGCTGGCAAACATTCAAGCAGACGTACTTTGTGCGAATGCTGAACTGTTGCTACGTGCCGTTCGTTCGCAAGGACTCCTTGCCTTGTCTGGAATCTTGTCTATTGAAGCTAAAAAAACAGCCGAATTCTTTCAAGAGACCATCAATCGCTTAGGCTCAAGCTTTATCCTGCGAAGAAAAGACAAAGGAGAGTGGACGCAGCTTACTTTAATCCGGAAATAAGATATCGGAAAAGATTTTTCCCTTGCGGAATTCACCACGCCATCCATCTGTTTGACTACTTGGGAATAAGCTCGAAACCTGTGGGTAGATCTTTGACCAACCATCCCGCCTCGTCGAGCGTTTCACGATGTTTATCGGCTTCGGCCCAGTTTTTTGCCAATCTCGCCTGAAGTCTTTTTTCCGCCAACTCCTTAATCTCGCAAGGAGGATCTTTGGGAGCATCGGTTTTGGGCAAACAAATTCCGAACGCATTTAGAAGAAACCAAAATGACTCTCGCAGCTCTTTTTTTTCATCATTCGCTAAACTGGCGGGATCAATGTTGTTTACTGTGGAAAAAAGGGCTCCGAGAGCCTTTGGTGTATTCAGGTCGTCCAACAACGCTTCCCAGGCAGCTTTAAAGGGGCCCAGTTCGGAACCGCCTCTAGCTAATGACTCCTCGTAGGAAGGCGGAGCGCCCCCGCCGAGAAGGTCGTGGGCTTTTAGGAGTTTTCCGAGTGCCGAACGAGCTGCCTCCAGTGATGAAATTGTAAAGTTGAGCGGCTGCCTGTAGTGACCCGAGAGCAGTGCATATCTTACAACCTCAGGGTCGTGCCCTTTCCCCTTCAAGTCGTCTAAGGTGTACATGTTGCCTAGGCTTTTGCTCATTTTCCCCCCATCCACCATTAGGTGTGCAATATGAAACCAATGTCTGGCGAAAGGTTGCCCCGATGAGCATATGCTTTGGGCGATCTCGTTTTCGTGGTGAGGGAAAACAAGATCCTCTCCACCCGAATGTAGATCGAACGAATCTCCTAGATATTCTCTGCACATGGCACTACACTCAAGATGCCAGCCAGGTCTTCCATCGCCCCATGGGCTTTGCCAGAAATTCTCTCCGTCTTCCTCCCTTCTTCCTTTCCAGAGGGCGAAATCCCCTAAAGACTCCTTTGAGTATTCGTCGTCTGCCGTGGTTCGGCGGCTTGCTCCCGCAGAAAGATCTCGGGATTTAAGCTTCGAGAGTTTTCCATATTCGCCAAAAGAGGAAATTCGAAAGTATACGGAACCATCTTCCGAAGTGTAGGCGTGTCCGCGTTGAAGAAGATTCTCTACTAGCTGAATCTGTTGAGCTATATGGGCAACCGCACTAGGCTCGACATCCGGCTTTAGCAAGCCAAGTGCCTCGCAGTCGTTATGAAAACGTTCTGTCCAGTAAGTGGTGAACTTCTCTAGCCTCTGTCCCGCCTTTATCGAGTCGCGAATGGTTTTGTCGTCGACATCCGTTAGGTTGCGTACATGCAAGGTTTTCAAACCATTGTACTCAGTAACCCTTCTAAATAAATCCTGAGCGACAAATGTCCGAAAATTTCCTATGTGAGCCGCCCCGTAAACAGTCGGGCCACAGCAGTAGAATCGAAGCACACCGTCTTTTTCGGCAAAAACTTTGCATTTACTTCTAGACATCGTGTCTTGAAGGAACAGACCATTGTCTTTCGCATCACTCATGATGCAAAGCAGAGTGCATTAGCTTTTCGGGCGGGCAAACCTAAACTCGAATCCTAAAAATGAAGAGTCTTGTCGCCTTGGCAATTCCATTTGGCTAGGAATTCAAAGCAATTCGCAACCGAGGAGAACACCTCGAAAGATCACTTGCCAGTGATACCTTACTTAAAGCGTGCTCGGGTGCGCGAGACAAGATCTCGCAAGGTTTCGCAAATTAGTGGCAAACTGGGGTTTTTCTCCTTGGACTCAATTACTTCGAAGAAAGAGAGAAGCGCGTGGTTCATCAACTGATTTGTGTTCCAGTTGCCATACTTTTTGTATGCCTCGACTTTTTTCCAAGTCTCCAAGGAAATTCGGGTGGTAAACGATTTCGATTCTTTTTTGGGTTTGGGTGCTTTGCGGGCAGTCATGGTATATCTCTTGTGTTATATATTTAATCCTAATTGCACTATTTATAGTAACCAACCGACCAAACGCAAAACAAATATGCGACGGATTGATTGTCTTATCCAATTGACAGAAACCAAGCTTTTCACTATCCGTGGTAAACTTAGATTTTCAGGATGAACTAATCCTGTTAATTTAACCTTGGAACCATGCTCCGTTTTTAATTCAAAAGAAAGAAGAAAAAGTGAAACTACAAATAAACAATTGCGATAGTTCAGTTGACCACTCGGAGAACCATGTGGTCGATATCCCCGAAGGTTCCCACGAATATACATTTATACACTTTCTTAGCCCAGCATTAGTTAAGACGACTTCTGGCCTGACTGAAGTCGAGGCAGGAGCCTGTGTAATGTATACCCCTAAGTATCCACAATACTACAGGGGGGCGGGAGAGTGTTGGTCGAACGACTATTTGACCTTTTCGGGATCATCATCTGAAAAAATTGCTCTCACAGGTGGCTTTTTGATGAATGAGGTTTTTTATCCCTACAGAACGCATTTCATTTCGTCTTTATTTGAAAAGATGAAGACAGAAAGCTTGCGCCGTGAGCTCAATTGGGAACGCATTGCGACTTTGGCGCTAGAGGAATTTATTATGAAGCTCGCTCGTTATATAGAGGACGATCTCTCTTCTTTTTCTTCCGACCATTCTCACGTGCTGCGAGAGGTAAGAGCCGAAGTGCACGAACGGATGGTCGAACATTGGGCTATCGAGGAAATGGCTCGCTTGGCAAATTTAAGTTCGAGTCGCTTTGCGGCTCTTTTCAAGAATGAATTCGGAGTAAGCCCAACCGAAGACTTGATTCGCGAGCGCATTGAACGCGCCAAGACCTTGTTGTCGAACGTGCGAGTAAGCGTGAAAGAAATTTCGGCCAACTGTGGTTTCGAGAGTGTGCACTACTTTCACCGGGCCTTCAAAAAGCGCGTAGGAGTGACTCCTAGGCATTATCACAAAATGAAGAATCCCACTGCACAGTCCAGGATGCGCGGCGAGTTTACCTTAGACGAACTTTCGCAAGATTCTGATTTCAGCGGAATCATCGAGATCAAGGACGGCGAAGTCTTTTTTCATGGCGATAGCGACGGGTGGGCTGGGTTTTTGGGATGGTCGACAACCGAACTTATCGACAAACCATTCTTTAACTTTGTAGACCCACAGGATTTGGTAATCGGGCGTGAAGCCTTGGGCCAAATTACCCAGAGACAGAATTTAAGAGACATTACAATTCGGCTTAGTAAAAAAGGTGGCGGGCACAGGATCGTAGAATTTTCTGCGATATCCAATGGTAATACTTGGTTTTGGTTCGCAAGAAAGCTACCAGATGACTTCCCCGTTCACTCGAGGAGTTGATTTTTTTGCGGCTCTAGATCTTCTCTTTTTAAGCAGAGCATGGTTCATTGGTTCGAGTCACGAAGGAGAAGTTTTTTGTTCGGCTAAATGTGTTTGTGCGTCACTCCCTTGCGGGATTATGCCCAAGTTGTTTCAGGCAAACTAAGCTTCAGCCTTTCCTCACCCTCTCTTTGGCCTGTTCGGCTTCTTCCTCGAGAGTAGAGGTCTCGTATGCGATTTGCTGGCGAATTTTATCCGCCCCTTCTTCGTCACCTGAGGCGAGGGAGTCCGCGATATTCTTTTCTAGGAATATTGTTCGTTCGGCGACCTTTGCCTTATATTTGGATGAGATTTCGGCAATTTCCGCTTTTTGGTCTTTGGAGAGAGGTTTGGAGTCATCATCTCCACCAAAACGTTCCATGGCTAATTCGTATGCACTCTTCATAACATTAGCTTCCCAAAGACAGGTTGGCCCCAAATGCAATAAAAAAGGCAATGCATGCTGGTGCGGCAAAGAAAACTAATGCAGATGATGACGGCAATCTGCGAGCTAATGCAAGGCATACGCCGAGATAGGCGAAACTCGTTATTGCAGGGGCCCAAGTGGTTTCTACTTCCGCACGATAGAAAAAGCCCGGAATTTTAATAAAGAAATTAACGAGGAAATCCATCAATCGTATGATGCACCAATCGATTTCGTGAAGAAAATCAAAACCGCATGCTCCGAACGGCAGGGAAAACACGGCCAACCAAATTGCCCCAACGGCTAAAAAAACAAGAAAGACATTTAACAGAACACCTCCCGGAGAAAAAACCCCAAAGGCGTCTGCGGTAAGTGGTGAGCTCGCCAAAGTCGCAGCAATGCTTATGGCAAGGGCCCCAAAAAACCAATGACATATTTGAACTCCTGCTTTGCGGTGACCCGATAATTCTTCATCCGAAAGGAATCGCCAAGGTCTCAAAGCTACCTGCAGTTTTTGCCCTAGAGGGCCACCATACAGAATTATGGAGAAGACTACGGCATAAGAAAGCTGAAAGCCTTTGTCCCAAAACTGCCCTGGGTCTATTGCCAGCACGAACACTGCGGAAGTTACGAGTGCCTGAAAGGCCCCTCCCCTTCTTCCCGAAATGTCCGAAGCCTTCCAAAACGCGATCATAATGAAAGCGCGTTGGGCCGACGGAGTACCTCCCGTAATTTGGACATAGAGGTATAACAGGGTCAACATAAGGCCCGTCTCAATCCACCTCGGACCAGGGACCAGTCGCAGTAATAATATAAGCAAACCAGCCACAATGGCTATGTGAAGACCGCTTATCGCGAAAAGGTGCATAGCTCCCGTTTGGATGAAGCGCTCTTTTTGATCCCGAGGGATTGCGGTTTTTTTCCCAAGAAGCATGGCGACGGTAATTCCCGCGACAAGTTCGTCTTCCGGTTCGGCTCCGAAACGCAACAGTTTCTCAATGTCTCGATTTGAATTACGGCAAAAGTGAGCGAATGTACTTGCGGGAACGACCTTTTCTAAAACTTTACCCCGTCGAAACTCGTATTGGATGCCTTTGGTGAGAAGGAGATGGGTAAATGAACTGTCATCGCTATCTTGGATAGGGTATAGCACGCCCAATGCCCGTATTCTGTCACCTTCGATCAGCTCGCCACCTTGATTTTTGCAGGCGAGTCGAAAATAGATTCGTTTGCCTATTAGATCACGGCGGACATCGGGCGTCCATCGAACATGGCCAAGCCCCGAAAACTTCACCGAATCATTTTTTTGATCGAAGAGGCGCTCAATGTGGATGTCGAAGACTAGTTCTCGCGGGGGCAAGTCGAGCAAACTGGATGTAGTTTTACGAGAGCCTTCCACTTGAAAGTATCTCGCGGCTGAGAGGCAGAAGACTCCTCCGATAAAGAAAACAGCCCACAACCATCGTGTATTCTTTTGACGCGTAACGGCCCATATTCCTGCGAGAGAAAAAACTAGGCCAATGGCAAAAATGAGCATGAAGTCATTTGGCATCAAGGTATCCGCCGCGACCAACCCGGCGATCCATGGAAGCAGGATCCAAAGCAATGGCGCCCGCAATGGTGCGACTGGGTCGATTTCCGGAGTCCTGATCACAACGCTTGCGGCAATTGCTTCTCCGTGCTTGGATGTTTTTCGAAATGGAGGACGACGAAAACGAGTCGCTTTTGAAAGAGCCTGGCAAGGTGAGCGAGAACAGAAGGCCATTGGCCGAGAGAATGCGACCGTGTGCCGAGCTGGATATATTGGGACAAAAACATTTATTAGGTGAGGGTTGCTTGCTTCCTAACCTGATCAGGGAAAACCGTGTGGGCAACTTGATTTTAGCAGGACCTCCCGGCTCTGGAAAAACGACTATGGCGATAGTTATTGCAGCCGAAAGTGGGTGCAAGCTCCTGAAGATAAATGCCGTTACTTCAAATGTGGCCGAACTTCGTGACGCCCTCAAACTAGCTCGTTATCATGGTTCTTCCAATTGCTACCTTTTCATTGACGAGATTCATCGATTCAATAAAGCCCAACAGGATTTGCTTCTGCCGGATGTTGAATCGGGCGACGCTCGCCTTATCGGCGCCACTACTCACAATCCGCGTTATTACGTAATAGCCCCCTTGCTCAGCCGTTGCCACCTGTTCACCTTGGAACCGTTATCGGTCTCAGTTATAGAAGACGCGCTTCTTGTGGCCCTGAACGATGGGGAAAGAGGTCTTGGTTCTCGATCTTGCGAGGCCGATAAAGGGATTTTAGGGCAGATTGCTTTGCTGGCCGAGGGAGATCTTCGACGCGGATACAATTTCTTGGAAACGATAGTCGAGGCTTTGCCCGTGGGCGCAAAACTGACGGACAAGGAGGTGGCTGTTTTTAGTCGCGAGCGCAACATTCGATACGACCGAGATGAAGACGAACACTACGATACCACCTCGGCTTTTATCAAAAGCATGCGCGGCAACGATCCCGACGCCGCTCTCTATTGGTTGGCTAAGATGCTGGTTGGCGGTGAAGATCCTCGCTTCATTGCCAGACGATTGGTCATTTTCGCCTCGGAGGACGTGGGTTTGGCGGATTCGAGGGCCTTGCTACTTGCTGATGCGGCGTTTCGGGCGTGCGAAATTATTGGCTTGCCCGAATGCGAATTGAATCTCGCTCATGTTACCCTTTTTCTTGCGACGTGCCCGAAGAGCAACAGTTCGACCTTGGCTTTAGCCAAAGCCAAGCGAACCTTACGGGAAAAACCTCTTCAGTCTATTCCCTCCTCCATTCGAGACAGGCATGGCCGCAACAAAAAAAACCGCAACGCAAACGAAAAATCGTACCTTTACAGTCATGACTACCCTGAAAATGTTTCGGGACAAGATTATCTGGATGAGCGCCTCGAACTTTACTCTCCCAAACATTCCGGGGCAGAAGTGGCCATTGGTGAACGACTGTCGCACTGGAAATCAATGCGGAAAGAACTGCAAGCGTAGCCCTGTTTCCCTTTTATATTTGGTCTTTGATTGCATCTCTTAAGGTTGCAATTTCTGTCGAGAAGTCGGAAATTCAATGTATCGAGAGTGACAACCTGAGTTTGCACTTTTGCCAGATACCCGTATTTTCTACCTATGCTTTACGACAGGCCTTACATGAGAGCCCCTAGCTTTGGGGGGCGAGCTAGTAGCTTCCTCAAGTTCTTGCTAGTACTTTTGATTGCGAGCTTCGTCCTGCAAACCATCGTCAAGGCCGTGGGCGACATTGATGCAAATGTGACATTTTTCTCATGGACGGCCTTTACGCCTGATGGATTTCTTTCCGGAAAATTGTGGACGCTTGTCTCATACGCTTGCTTGCATGAGGGGCCATGGCATTTGGTCCTAAACCTCTTGGCTATTTTTTTTATGGGACGAGCCCTTGAAGATGACCTTGGGCCGAAAATGATGACTTGGTTGACTTTGGCCGGAGCGTCATCGGGTGCCTTGTTGTGGTTTGTCTTCAATATTGAAGGAAGCGGATTGGTTGGCGCATCTGCGATTGCCATGGCTTTCGTTACGACTTTTTGCCTGCGGAGACCGGAGCAGCCTATCACCCTCCTGCTCTTCTTCGTGATTCCTTGTACGCTCAAGCCGAAATGGATTCTCTGGAGTCTTCTTGGCATCGAGACTTACGGCTTTCTTTTTTCTGAGCTCAATGGCAGTTCGGGAGTTGCCCACTCGGCGCATTTGGGCGGGATGTTGGCAGGACTGTTTTTCTTTGGTTACGTTCGGTCAGGCGGAACTTCCTCGAGCAAGCGTCCGCGACTACAAAAACCTTCTTGGCTGAAGGTTTCCAAGCAATCACGCAAATCGGGAGTACCTGCCGGTTATTCCGTGAACCTCGACGATCGCGAGATGGTCGAACAGGAGGTAGACCGGATTCTCGACAAAATTAACGAAAATGGCTTTGGTTCTCTTACCGAAGATGAAAAAAGAACCCTCGATAAGGCAAAGAGCCTCTTGGGCAAGTAAGTGCTTGCATGCGAATATATCATTGCCCACAGATGCCTCTTTCCTTTTTTCTGATTTCTTTCTACCTCTGATCGTCGACATTTCAGTTTCCGAATAATCCGAATCATTATGATTAAAATCTGCAAATATTTTTCACTCCTAACATGGATCGTTCTTTCATTTGACTGTGTTCTCCTCGGGAAGGAAGAGCAGGTTGCCACGGAAGACAAGGAACTTGAACCAACCAAGCTTATGCAAGGTGAGGCTCGATGGTTGGCTGAAGCCCTCCATCGAGCTCATTACAGCAAGGTGTCGGTAGAGAAAGTTGACCGGAAGGAATTTCTCGAGACCTACATGAACAGGCTCGATCGCCAACGCCTGTATTTTCTCGAGTCCGATCATGAGGGTTATCTCAAAACCTTCGTGCCCACGATCGGAACTTATTTGGAGCAAGGAAACCTTTTCCCGGGGTTTCGGATATATAACGATTATAAATCGAAGGCTCTTGTTCGTCTGGCGTGGGTGATTGCTCGGCTACAAAAGGATTTTGACTTAAATGCCGACGCAACTTTTGTTCCAGATCGCGAAAAAATTCCATGGCCAAATGACGAGAAAGAGGCGGATGAGATTTGGGAGAAGCGGCTAACTTACGAAATGCTTGCTGAGGTGCTTACGCAGATCGATCTCGGCGGCGATGAAAATAGTACCGAAGCCGAAAACAAGACTTTGCTGCCGGAAGCTGAAAAACTGGCTGAGTTTACCAAGGAGGCCCGTGACCGCATTGCCAAACGCTATGAACGCTGGGATAAAAACATCCGCGAGTTCGAGGCTTCCGATGTTCAGGAAATGTACCTTACCACGCTTTCCCAGATGTTCGACCCGCACACGACCTTTCTTAACATCAAGGAACGTGATAGATTCAATCAATCCATGCACAATACATTTGTTGGGATTGGTGCCGTACTGACGGATGAAGACGGCTTTTGCACAATTAAAGAACTTCTCCCGGGGGGCCCGGCCGAGGCTAGCCGCAAATTGGAACCTGAAGACGTCATCCTAAAGGTTGCCCAAGGTGATGGAGATTTTGTCGAGGTAGTTAATATGAAGCTTAGCAAGATAGTGGAGTTGATCAAAGGCCCCAAAGACACCGTCGTGCGGCTTTTCGTTAAGCCGGGCAAGAACCCTTCCGATCGAAATACGGTGAGCATTACCCGAGACCGCATCAAACTGACTGCTAATTTAGCGTCTGCAACCATCCGCGAGGTGCCTGCCCCCGAAGGTGACCGAACTTTCCCCATTGGCGTCATTGAGTTGCCTTCGTTCTATGGAGCGGCTCCTGGAGAGGCTAAAGCTAAGGCCACTGATGATTTGGAAGAGCTTATCGGTAAACTGAAGGATCTCGGAGCCGAAGGCATTGTGCTTGATCTTCGTCGCAACGGGGGTGGGTTTCTTAGTGAAGCCGTGAGCCTTGCCGGACTTTTTATTTCAAGAGGCCCAGTTGTCCAAGTTAAGAGCACGGATGGAAAAATTCGCAAGAAATTTGATTTTAATCCAAAAATTGCATGGGAGGGACCGCTCGCTTTACTTGTGTCACGGTACAGTGCATCGGCTTCCGAAATTGTGGCCGGAGCACTACAGAACCACAAGCGCGCTCTGATCGTAGGAGACAAGGCTACTCACGGAAAGGGAACTGTGCAGTCAATGATTGAGATGAACGCACCCTATCTATATTCTTTGAAGAGCGATAAGCGTAGCGCGGCTAAAATCACCATCCAGAAATATTATTTGCCAAGCGGTACTAGTACTCAGAATGTTGGCGTGGTTGCCGATGTCCCAATGCCTTCGATCAACGAGTTTCTTCCTATCGGTGAAGCTGATCTTCCCCATGCCATGAAGTGGGACGAAATTCCAGGGGTGAACTATCGTCGACCAGCCGAAGAATTTCGCATTCGACCGGAGGACTCTAAACAACTGCTTGAAGCGAGCCTTAAGCGACAACAGGAACAAGTTGAGTTTACCTATCTGCGAAAGAACGTCGATTGGTATAAAGGGAAGCGCGAGCAGAAAGAGTTTTCTTTAAACCTCGCTAAGCGTCTCGAGCAAAAAACAAGGGATGAAGACTTTACCAAAGAGTTAAATGAAGAGATGAAAGAGTTGGCGGGGAAATCATTTCCAGCCCGTCAAGTTCGTCTTGACGTAGTGAGAAGCCAAGATCGTCGTTCACGCGAAGTACGTGGCGAAAAAGTTGAAGAAGTAGGAGTCGCGGAAAAGATGGAACCCGCTACCAATCTGGACATTCGCCTTCATGAAAGCCTTCGAATCGTTTCCGATTGGATACTTTTGCGGCAAGAAGCTTCCAAGGTTGCCAAAAGCGTAGAGGGCACTGATAAGAAATCTTAATTATAAACTATATCTTGAGCAGTAGGGGCTTACACGAGGGCAACTTTTTCTCCAAACTTTGGCAATTATCCTTTTCTCTTTTACCTTGAAGGGCGTGCAGCAAGAAAAAAACGAGGTTTCTTCGAGAGGTCTTTCATCCCTCTGGCATTGGATAGGCCCCCTTCCTCTGCTCTTTCAATAAGGAGTTCGTGGTGCAATTCACCTGTTTCCATTGCGAGTAAACCGCCGGGGTACAAGTGTTGCTTGGCTGCGGTAAGAATATCAAGAAGGTGATCGCAACCTTCATTCTCGGAGACAAGAGCTAGTTTTGGATCATGCTCCCTAACCTCCTGCTGAGTGCATTTCCATTCTTGAGGGGAAAGATAGGGAGGGTTGGAGACGATTAGATCAAAGGCGGCTTCATTTTGTGGCAATGCTTCAAACCAGTTGCCAAGGTGGAAGCCAACTTTATCCGAAAGTTTGTTTGTGGCGGCATTTTCTTGTGCGAGCTCAAGAGCATCTGAAGAGATATCGGTGGCAACGACTTGTGCCGATGGAAAAATATTGGCTAATGCAAGTGCAAGCACCCCGGAGCCAGTGCCTAAATCTAAAATGCGGTGGGGTGGTTTCGCGGCAAATTCGCCATTAAGAATTTCAATGAATTCTTCCGTCTCCGGCCGCGGAATCAGAGCCCTTTTGTCGCATGTGATTCGAAGCCCGGTAAAATCCACAAACCCGAGCAAGTGTTGAAGTGGCTCTCTTGCTCCTCTTCGTTTAACCAGTTTACGAATAGGAGCGAGCTCGGCTTCTTCCAGTGTCCTCTCGAACTGCAAGTAGAGATCCATGCGGGCAAGGTTTAAAGAATGCGCAATGATCCATTCTGCATCGAGTCGGGGTTGCGGCACTCCGCATTTTTCAAAAAAACCTGTGGACCGCCGAACCACATCGAGAATAGTGAGCATGGAGCTCAAAAACTTTGTGAAGCAGAGATTTCCTCAAGCCGCAAACGTCGATCTTCTTCAATCAGGGCATTCAGAACTTCGTTGAGTCCGCCGTCCATGACCTCGGTCAGGTTCCGAGTAGAGTGGCCGATTCGATGGTCCGTCATTCTACTTTGGGGGAAGTTGTAAGTGCGAATTCGCTCGCTCCTGTCGCCTGTCCCGATTTGCTTCCGCCGATTTGCTGCATATTTCTCTCTCTCTTCTCCCTGCTTTAAGTTCAGGAGCCGCGCACGGAGAACGGTCATGGCCTTGTTTTTGTTTTTGAGCTGCGAGCGCTCGTCTGCGCAGTAAACAGTTAGACCTGTGGGTTTGTGGAGTAGTTGAACGGCCGAATCTGTAGTGTTCACTCCTTGACCGCCAGGCCCACTGGCCCTGCAGACATTGATTTCCAGATCATTCGGGTCGATCTCTATGTCTACTTCTTCTGCTTCTGGTAAAACGGCAACGGTTGCGGTTGAAGTGTGTATGCGCCCATTGGCTTCAGTTGTAGGCACTCTTTGTACTCGATGAACGCCACTTTCAAATTTAAGGCGTGCGAAGACATCTTCGCCCTTGACTGAAAAAATGACTTCTTTGTATCCGCCCGTTTCCGAAAGGCTTTCGCTCAGTCGCTCTACGCTCCACTGGCTTTCTTCGGCGTAACGAGAATACATCCGCAGGAGATCTGATGCAAAAAGCGAGGCTTCTTCCCCGCCAGTGCCCGCCCGTATCTCGATGATGATATTGCGCTCATCAGCGTCTTCGGCTGGGATCATGGCGAGAAGGAGGCTTTCTTTTGTTTCCTTTAATTTGGCTTCCAGCATCTCGATTTCTTCTGCGGCTATCTCCCCCAATTCTTCGTCGTCAAGCAAAAGGCGATTTTCAGTTAGGGTTTTTTCGGAAGTTTCGATTTCATCGCCTAATCCTAGCAATTGCTCGACCCTGCGGTGCTCGCGAGACAAGGTTGCTGCACGCCTCTGGTCTTTGAAAACATCTGGAACTGCAAGTTCCTTTTCCAATTCCGCGAGGCGTTTGCGGAAGGAATCAAGATCTGGTGTATGGTGCATGTTTAATACGAATTTTCTTTGCTCGAATGAACTTAAGGCGTAAAAGCAATGGTCTATGAATCAAGCCCGAAAGCAAGCTCAAGTGCATGGGCAAAATATTATAGCCTGCGTGTGGGATTTTGATAAGACGCTCATACCCGGATATATGCAGACCCCTCTGTTCGAACATTACGGAATCGATGAAAATCTTTTCTGGAACGAAGTAAATAGTTTGCCGGAAGTGTATGCGAAGCGAGGCTTACGAGTCTCGGCAGACACCATTTATCTGAATCATCTGTTGAGTTACGTTAAAAATGGTCCCCTTCGTGGTCTCACAAATGAAAAACTTGTTGAGCTTGGAGCCGAACTTGAATTTTGTCACGGATTGCCGGAGTTTTTTGGAGAGTTGTCAAAAATTCCGTTATCCGACGAGTTTAGCCAGTATGATTTTCGGCTTGAACATTACATAATAAGCACAGGACTAACCCATGTCGTTAGGGGTACTAAGATTGCCCCTTTTGTTGAGGATATATTTGCCTGTGAATTTATAGAGTCTCCCCTCCCCCCTTATTTTTCAAGGCAGACCGAGCTTTTTCTTCCGTTGGAGCCCGAAATCACCCAAATCGGTATGGTCGTGGATAACACGATAAAGACCCGCTATATTTTCGAAATCAATAAAGGCTCCAACAAAAACCCAGCGATCGAGGTCAATTCAGCCCTGCCTCACGAAGATCGAAGGGTGCCCATCGACCAAATGATATATGTTGCAGATGGTCCGAGTGATGTGCCGGTTTTTGCCGTCTTAAAGCAATGGGGAGGAAGAACGTACGCAGTTTATGATCCGGATAACGAGAAAGAATTTAAGCAGACTTGCCGACTTGTTGAGACGGGTCGAGTGCACAACAACGGCCCCGCTGATTATCGTTCGTCTTCGCCGACTTCACAGTGGTTGAAGCATAAGGTCCTAGAGATTTGCCGCGAGATGGTTCTTAAGCGAGAGAACGCCTTGAGATCGCGTTCTACAAATCCTCCTCACCACCTTCCTCGAGAAGAAGGTTCGGGCGAATCAATAAATCCTCCTCAGCAAGAGACCCTTTTCGACTAGAGTGATCTTACTTTAAGGTCAGTGACATGCGCATTTTTCCTGGCGAACGGCGTGCGACTCTTAGTGTTCGGGACTTGGCTGATTTCGCCCTTGGGCCACGAAGGCGATTTGGGGGACCTTCCGGTACTTGGCGAGCCGAACTTGGTCGTGAATGGCATTCTTCTTTGCGGTCGGAATCAGAATTACTCAAAAACGAAAACGGTGAGGTTCGCCATGAGGTTTCTGTTCGAGGCATTTTGTTACGTGGCGGATGGGCGGTAGAGTTGGAGGGGCGTGTTGATAAACTGACCGAGAGTAATGCTCTGGTTTTGGTTAGTGAGCTTAAGACCACTTTTCTTCCCCTTCCGGCTTCCGAAGAAAGTTTACGGGAAAAGTATCCTCATTATTTTCTACAAGTGGCAGCCTACCTTCTTCTTTTCCGGCTATTGCCTGACTATTCCCATAAGCGGGTTGTGGGAGAATTGCGGTTCGCCGATGTCTCCGGCGGAGGGTTCATCCAAACATTACCAGCAGAACCTTGTGACGATGTAGCGCTAGAAGAGCAGATTAAGGTGTTGCTTGAATTTCTTGAAGCACGGCGCAGCAGTCGGCGATGTCTTTCTGTCCTTACATTCAATAAGCCCTTTGAGACTTTGCGTGAAGGGCAAGCCGAAGTCCAGATGGCCTTGGAGCAATCTTTTGCGACCTCCCCCATCACTTTATTTGAAGCACCAACAGGTTTTGGCAAGACGGGCACTGCTCTTTCCTTTGCGCTAGAACGATTGCGGGACGGTTTTTGTGACCGAATTCTGTACCTGACCGGAAAAACAACGGGACAAAACGAAGTTGTTAGGACCTTAGGCACAATGATTCCCGACGATTGTGGCTTCCGCTACCTTTGCTTGCGCAATCGCACCGAGCGCAACATTGGCTTCGAGGATCTCGAACATTTGTCCGAACAAGAGTTGGCTCGTCGCTGGAAATCTGCAGCGTTAAATCCCCTCGCCCTCTTTCGAGGGGGCACGATACCGGAGAAAAACTTAATTGAATCGGCAAAACACGCAGGTATACCTCCTTATGAAATTATTCGAGCCTGTCTTCCTTTCGCCGAACTTTGGTTAGGAGATTTCAACTATGTGTTTCAACCCCGAAGCACCTCGATCTTCAGGTCGGTGGAAGATTTTATTCCTGCGCGTTCACTCCTCGTTGTGGACGAGGCCCACAATTTGCCCGAGCGGGTCGCATCGGCTTTGTCGGCTCGATTTGCTGCAGGGGATGCCGTCCAAGTGATTGAGCACCTACTTTTCGCTCAAGCGCCTAAGGTATTAATCAGGTCTTTAGAGGATTGGGTGGAGTTTCTTGATTCTCGTCGACAAAACGAAATCGTGGATGCCGATGATTTCTACAAAGCTACCGAGCTATTAGAAACGCTCGCCGAAACGGTCCGCAAAGGTCCCATTCCCTGTAGTGATCTTCCAAGTCAGGTTCTTGACGCTCTATGGAGGTTCGGGGATATCGCTCGCTTACTTGCCTTGGACTCTTTGCCAAAGCATCTTTGGGTTCCGGAAGATCGTTCCATGGAAATTACCTGTCTCGACGCAGCTTCACACATCGGTACGGAACTGCGCTCTTATGGTTTATGCCTTTTGGAGTCTGCAACCCTGTCGCCTATTGATCAATTTGCAATCTCCTGCGGGCTTCAACTGTCTGAATCTCGGACCATTTGCGGTTCGGCGCCTTGGCGGACTTTGGCTTTGAAGGTTGCTATAGATATACGAGGCGACACGAGATTCTCTCGGCGACATCAACATCTCGACGAAATCGCTACAGCTGTTATGGCCTTGATCAAAGCGACTGAAAAGCCCGTGATTATCTATTTTTCTTCGTATAGATACGCGATCGAAGCCAATAACCGCTTAGGAGAAATATCGCCGCTGACCAAAGTCGTTCTTCAGCCCCGTTTTGGCTCCCAGCGAGAGACTAACCAGTTTGTCGACACCGCATTTGTCGCTGGCGATGCTCTTTTCCTCGTCCTTGGCAGTGTATTTGCCGAGGGCATAGATTTTCTTGGAGGGAAAGTGGATGCTGCCATGATTGTGGGTCCTGCATTGCCTGAGGTTAACACACTGCAGAAGGCGAAAATGGATGCTTGCCCTGGTATCGATCGTGAAGAAGCCTTCCGCCGAACCTACCTTATCCCTGGAATGCGAAAAGTTAATCAAGCCTTGGGTCGCCTAGTCAGATCTCCCGAGCACCGAGCTCGCGTGATTCTTCATTGTCGTCGTTTTGATCAACCTGCCTTCAGGGCTTTATTGGACCCCGTCTGCCGAGAAGCTCCTGCCTTTAGTCGTGTCGAGGAAATTGAGGCTTGGCTTGAGGCGGAAGAGAATTCCGTTGCCTAGCAGTTCATGCAAAGACATTTTAGTTTTCTGGATTATGACCACTAAGTTGAAGTTTTCCGCCCCCGAAGTGAGTCAAGCATTGGATCGTCTTGCGGGGGCTATTGTCGAAGCATGCGGCTCCACGCAAAATCTTATGTTTGTGGGTGTGGCCGATGGAGGAGTTGGGGTTGCTCATCGTTTGGCCGAAAAGGTTGAAGAAAGCCTAGGTCGAAAAATTCCGCTAGGAATTGTAGATGTTTCTTTCCATCGGGATGATATTGGATCCAATCCCATACCAAAAGCAGTGGTCCCGACGAACCTGCCTCCCGAAGTCGAAGGGAGCTCATGTATTTTGGTCGATGACGTGATTTTTTCGGGTCGCACGATTCGGGCTGCTCTCAACGAGTTATTCGACCAAGGACGGCCCGCGAGCGTTGAGCTTGCAGTACTGGTGGATCGTGGTCACCGATGCCTTCCATTTTCTGCAGACTATGTGGGAATTGAGCTTGAGACTACCCTTGATCAAAATGTCGAAGTTTCGGTTGGCCCCGCTCATACTCCTGGCGATCATGTGACGGTCACTCCCTTATGAAGAAGCCGGCAAATTGGAATCGTAAACACCTGATCGGCATAGAAGAACTCGATCGCACCGAAATTGAGACAGTTCTGGATGTGGCTCGTTCTTTTCGGGGAACCCTTGATAGACCGGTCAAGAAACTGCCCTCTTTACGCGGTAAAACTGTGGTTAATCTCTTTATGGAGCCCAGTACCAGAACTCGGCTTGCCTTTGAAGTAGCTGCGAAGCGATTGAGTGCCGACGTTATTTCAGTCGGAGGTAAATCCAGTAGCCTGTCCAAAGGAGAAACCCTTCGGGATACGGCAAGTAATGTGCAAGCCCTTGGTGCGGACCTAATAGTACTTCGACACTCTTCGGCGGGTTCTCCACTATACCTTTCGAGGGTCTTGGACGTTCCCATCATTAATGCCGGCGATGGTGCTCATGAACATCCCAGTCAGGCATTGCTCGACGCTTTTACGCTGAGGGAACGGTTTGGCGATTTGGCGGGCAAAAAGATAACCATTCTAGGAGATGTGCTCTTTAGTAGAGTCGCTCGATCCAATTTGTGGGCATTAAGCAAACTTGGCGCATCGGTTACCTTTGGAGGTCCAGCTACATTGGTACCTAAGACTTTCTCGGAGTTTGGTGCTGAAGTAACGCACGACCTCAAGAAAGCACTTGCCGATGCAGACGCCGTCATGCTTCTTCGCATCCAGCACGAAAGACAAACTTCCACGCATTTCCCGTCCCTCGGAGAATATACAAGCATGTTTGGACTAAACGAGGCTCGAGCATCTTGGTTGAAACCCGATGCCATAATCATGCACCCGGGACCCATCAATCGAGGCGTTGAAATAGATTCTTCCCTTGCAGATTCGACGCGGTCTGTGATTCTTGACCAAGTTACCAACGGAATTGCCGTTCGAATGGCGATACTCTACCTTTGTTCCACCGTAGCCGACCTTCAGCGAAAAGAGGTTCCGTCATGAGCGAGGCTATCTGGATAAAAAACGGGCGAATTATTGATCCTGGCAACGGACGGGATGAAGTCGCCGATCTCTATATCGCCGATGGTCGAATTTGTGAAGCTCCTGCGAGGAAGAAAAGTGAGGTTGCAACTGTAGTTGATGCGTCGGGACAAATAGTTGCGCCAGGATTTATAGATCTTCGTGCACACCTGCGCGAATTAGGGGGAGGTGGTCGAGAAACTATCGCTTCAGGTACTCGCGCCGCCGCCGCCGGTGGCTTTACCACCGTTGTTTGCATGCCCGATGTTTCCCCGGCGGCGGATAACCCCGGCACAATCCGATATCTACAAGATGCAATTGAGAAAGATGCCTGCATCGATGTTTTGCTTACAGGCAGCATAACCCTAGATCGCAAAGGAGAGCAACTTGCGCCGATTGGCTCTCTCAAGCAATCGGGTGTGGTTGCCGTCACCGATTGTCCGGCCAGCACGGGAAACAACGAAATTTTTCGACGAAGCCTAGAATATGCAGCAATGTTTGATCTCCCGATTCTTGACCTTCCTCGAGATCCTTTTCTTGCCTCTAATGCCGTAGTCCACGAAGGAGCTCAGGCACTAAGGCTTGGGTTGCGCGGATGGCCACGAGCTGCGGAGGAACTTTTCGTCTATCGAGCCGTTTCTCTGGCAATGCTCACGAAGGCCCATGTTCATTTGCAGTCCCTAAGCTCGGCAGGTTCCGTGGAGATACTTCAGAGAGCGAAAGAACGCGGCGTACCTGTAACTGCTGATGTCACACCGCATCATCTTGCCCTAACGGATTCCACTCTCGCTGATTACAATACTAACCTAAAAACCAATCCCCCTTTGCGTGAAGAAAGCGACCGCCAAGCTCTTCTCGCCGGGTTACTTGACGGAACGATTGATTGCATCGCAACAGCCCACGAACCTTATCTTGAACATGAGAAAGACATGGAATTCGATCTTGCCCCCTTCGGAGTGATCGGTTTGGAAACCGCTCTTTCAGTAAGCCTTGAATCGATAGTGAAAAGCGGAGCGGGCAGCGTGAGCGATATTGTAGCTGCTCTAACTCACCGACCTGCCTCTGTTTTAGGTTTAAATAAGGGTACGTTGTCATCCGGGGCTATTGCCGACATAGTCATTTTTGACCAGCAAAAGGAGTGGATTGTCACTCCCGAAAACTTAGAGAGTCTCTCGTCAAATTCCCCTTGGCTTGGTAAAAATATGACTGGTCGAGTAACTCATGTGATTTCGGCTGGCCAACATATTAGAGATTCTTCCCTTGCTTGAGGGAGATTTGTCTCGGGCATGAAAATGTCTGTATTATTTATTGCAGCCCGCGAAGAGTGGGGTCTCGGAGCTCAACTTGTTTTTGGAATTAATGTACTTATGGCCGCGGCAGGTGTTGTGCTGTTGCTACGTAAAAAGACAATCCAGTCCGGTAAGTCATCCTTTAAGGTTAGGTTGTGGGAAGTGGGTCTTTGGGAGGTGATCGTCTTGGTAGGCTGTTTGCTTCTCGGTGTTTTCGGCCCTTTGCCCTTGGGCTTTTTACCAGTGCTGGTGATGTTTGCAATCTTCTGGATTTCGAGAAAAGAGAATTATCCAAATTTGGTCGGCATATTCCGAATGGGATGGGTTCAAGTAATGAGCGACGCGTTGATTCAGATCTTGCGTGCATGGCCCGCCTTACTCGCAATATCCTTTATTTCCTCTCGGGTCTTGTCTGGTTATCCCAAACAAGAATCGGTTCAGAAGCTAGCGGAAATGCAATCGTTAAATGAAGTTCTCAACATTGCTTGTTACGCCTTGGTCGTTGCCCCCGTGCTTGAGGAATTTTTATTTCGCGGAATCTTATTTCGAGCCATGAAACGACCATTTGGAGTTGGACCCGCACTTGTAATCTCAGGCATACTTTTTGGACTCGTACACCAGAATGTACTGTCCTTCGTCCCGTTGACTTTTCTCGGAATAATCCTCGCCCTATCCTATGAACGCACGGGCGATCTTAGAACCTGTATCTTAATCCACGCTGGTTTTAACGGCTTCATGGTATTATCTATTCTTGTCGGTCATGGATTTTGACAAGCTCTATTCTTCAGGTCTGCATTGCCCTGAACCCGATGATGTCACTGATGTTGCCAAGCAACTTGCTGTGACCCTTCCCGAAAATCTTACACTTCTGCTGGATGGTTTCATGGGTGCCGGGAAAACTTTTTTTGCATCTGCTCTTGCTCATGCACTTGGGGTCAAAGAGCAGGTCTCCAGTCCTACCTATGGCATCGTAAATGTGTACGCTTCCCCTCGCCGAAACCTTGTACATGTTGATGCATATCGCCTAGAGTCAAACCAAACTGCGGAAAATCTTGGCATCGAAGAGATGCTTATTTCGCCTTGGGTTTTGTTGGTCGAGTGGCCTCAGAAGGCTCCCGAACTGGCCTTTGGAGAGACTTGGTGGTTGACCATTGAAACACCGCCTTGCGGTGGTCGTAGCTTACGATTAGTGAAGCCCCTCGGAGTCTGAGTCAGTTGGGGCTTCTCTCGGATCATCAGGTTTTTTATCGACTTTAGGATTTATGGATTCTTTCTCTGGCTTCTGATCAACTTCAATCTTATTCTCTGTGCTCTTCCCTTCGTTGCTGGCTATCGGCGAACGGATTTCGAGACGACCATCTGAATTCTCGGTTGCGTAGCCTTCCGCAATTAGCCAATGCAGGTCTCGGGCAAGAGTGCGGATGGCATCTGAATTCTTGGGGTCATCTTTCTTGTCGGCGGAAATCCCAAGATGTTTTTCAGCCAGTGAGCCTTTTTCGGTAAGCGGGTATTTTTCGACAAAGGAAATGAGTGCCTCAATCGAGGGAGAGAAACGTTCGCCAGCGACACGGCGACGTCGTTTAATGGCCGAGAGATAGGAGATGCCCTTTTTCCCGCGCTTGAAGTGGTGAAACTTGGCGGCGCGAAACCGACCCAAAAGAGCCAAGGCTGTATCTAGTGGAAAGCGACGCTGCTGTTCAAGAGTGATCTCAATATCGTCTTTCAGGATACCTGCGGAAAGATTCTGCAGCGACCTTCCGTGAAATTCGGTATTTGTACAGGTCTGGACGAATGCAGAAGATTTATGGAATGCGAGGTGTTTGCGGAGTGCTTCAAGGCTGTCAAAGTTTTCAGGATCATCATTCTTGGGCCTTGTAAGTTTATATTTTCGAGCCTTTCGCATTTCTTCTATCCAAGCGGTTGCAGCCTCGGGCTCGCGGACAGTTTCAATTTTCTTCTCGAAGTTCTCAAATGCGATATTGGCGAGTTTAGTGGCGTGGTGTTCGCGAATCATTTCCGCATAGCGATGATAATTAGGTGGCGCGAGCCAATCTCCTGTAATCCCGCATCTATTGATGGCAGGGAAATTACCTGACGGAGGTTCTGTTTCGACCTCTTCGACATCGTATATATTTCCCAGTCCCTTGGCGATGAGATGATCAATTACTGCCTCGGGGGAGTCAAAGACTAACCCGTCTAGTTTAGAGACGCACAATGTTTTTTCTTGATCGATTGCCTCCTTGGGAATGGACACTCGGACGACAAACCGTTCTGGCTTTGCCAGAATCGTGGATGCAAGATCAAACAGCTCGAAAGTGCGTCCTGTTTCTCGCAGATTTGCGGCAATTGCATTGAAAGTTTCCGGCGAGGGAAAAAAGCTTATTTTGTGGAAGGGCTTCTCGGTTTTCGGTGCTCTAGGGTAGTTTGGTCTGGCCGAGTTGTCTTTTCGAGACTGTCGTATCTTTCCGCGCTCACTTTTGAAGTGTTCTCGCGAGCGGCTGTCACTTGGTGATCGCCCGCTTTTGCGTTCTCGGTGAGCGGTTTGTCCTATAGACTTTTTTTTGCTAGGACGAGACGAAGATAAGTTGTCCCCGCTCCACGAAGGACCAAGGTTCGCATCTAGCAATGAAGCTAGATCGGGTTGTGCTTTGTCGGACATTGAATCTTCTGAGTATCGTGCCATTCTTTGACTATACATGATTACAAACCTCTTCCCCTTTGACAAGGGCTATGCTTAAACGAATACAAAGTTAAGAAATTTTCTTGGATTAACGACAACAGTGTGCCATTCTCGAATTTCTTTCATTCACGGGATGATGAAAGTTTTACTTCAACAAAGCTCAGGTGGCGGAATTGGTAGACGCGCCAGGTTAAGGACCTGGTGGGGTAACCCGTGGGGGTTCGAGTCCCCCCCTGAGCACCAAAAGCAGTTAACCGACTCCGCTAACCTTTTTTGATTTTGTCAAAAGTTTTATGGCTTATGCGAAGGCCCTCCTTGTAGTCATCCTTAAAAGTGGGATTTCCAAGGTAGTCAAACCCTTCGAAAAGGCCATGTCGCCTGTTCTTTTCGTAATGTTCAAGAAGATATACCTGAAACTCCCCTCCCCGTTCCCCGAACTTTTTTATGGCCCACTCGTTTGCTTCGGGTGATGGGTATTGAGAGAATTCCCGTCTGGCATCTTCGTGAACTTCAAGCCAGAGCGAGGCGTATATCTTCTTCTTTAGGTGCGCATCACTTTGGGTTTTGTAATCTTCGGGATCAATCGGGTCATTGAAATAATAAATGTGTGCTCCGTGTTTCTCTCCCCGCATAAATTCTTTATTAAAAACTCGTATTCCATTTTGCCTAAATCGTTTCCATTTGCCGTGGAGTTCACCGGAAAGGAATTGTTTAGTTTCGTGAACTTGCCCATTGTCGAATTTTAGCTTGGTGGTACCGCTGTAAGGCAACGCTTCGACTCGACCGTCTCTACCGTATGCATGTACTCGCGGGGTATCGTACCACTTTCCGCCACTAATAAATTCTACGCTCGTCACTTTACCATTTTTGACTGTCACTTTCCCCAATTTAAAGGTCTCTGATCCAGTACCAATTACTTCCGCCGTGGTCGTGGGCGAATAACCCGACCCGCCTGCAGTAACGATCAGGCGAACCACTCTGCTTTTTTTATCTATTTCTGGTCCAACTGTTGCACCCTGCCCCTTCCAAAAGAGGTTCTGGTCGAGAAAAATCACTTGGGTGGCCTCCTTGATGTGCATTTTTGATGCATCGACTTCCAGTACTTTGTAAGGACACCAAGGAAGTGAATCGCTATTATGTGAGAATTCATGCCACCAAGACTTTAAGTTTTCTGCTTTCCCCCCAAATTTCACCAATACGGCAAGTCCACCTCCACCGATCAGCAGCAAAATTCCAAATAAAAGCCCTTTTTTCATGCTTCCTTAAACCTATTATTTTGTAACCAAGAATGTAGTCTGGCAAGAGGGAAAGAACAAATGAAAATCTCTTCGGCGTACCTTAAATCGAGTTTGAGTACCTGTGTACCATCGATCGAGCAAGGCTTTTAACAAGTAAGGGCCCCTTGTAAACAAATCCTGAATAGAGTTGAATGAGGGATGCTCCGGCGTCCAGTTTTTCTCCGGCAGATATAGCGTCATAGATTCCGCCTACTCCAATTATTGGCATGCTACCACCTGAAGCTTTGGCGAGAAAGCGTACGACCTCGGTCGAGCGTTTTCTTAGAGGCAAGCCGCTGAGACCTCCAGCTTCCGTGCAGCATGCTGAATTCGACTCGGCGCGGCTAACGGTTGAGTTCGTGGCAATAATTCCATCAATTTTATGAAGAAAAGCAAGTTCGAGCACAACGTCTAGGGCTCGAAATGATTCGTCCGGAGAAATCTTTAACAATACTGGAACGCGTTGCCGCCCCATTTTCGCCGAAAAATCCTTCCGCGCCTGATTGATGGCGGCGAGCAGTGGTTCTAGCCGATCAGGATTTTGGAGGGTTCGAAGGCTTCTGGTATTGGGGCTACTTATGTTAATCGCGATGTAATCCGCCTGGTCTGCTGCAATTTTGAAGCATGTAATATAATCCTCTGCGGCTTGATCGAGGTCAGTTGTTTTTGCCTTGCCGATATTGATGCCTAGGGGTGCATGGCGTTTTTCTCTCGGATAGTTTCTTTTAATCCGGTCAGCTACGATTTCTGCTCCATCGTTGTTGAAGCCCATTCTGTTGACAATTCCCCCCACTGAGGGATAGCGAAAAAGTCTGGGCTGTAGGTTGCCTAGTTGGCGCTGAGGAGTTATTGTCCCAATTTCGACATGCCCGAAACCAAGGGCAAACGCAGACTGAATAAATTCACCGTTTTTGTCCATGCCTGCGGCCAACCCAACAGGATTGGGGAAATCCAAGCCGAAAAGACGAACGCGGGAAGACTCGGTACGACAATAAAGGGACGCGAGTCCCCTCAATGGACTGGCCTTGCCGAGAATTCGCATAGAAAAAGCCGCGAATCGGTGGGCGCGCTCAGCTTCTAGCTTAAATAATAACGGCCTAAAGATTTTTTCGTAGAGAAGACTCATAATTACAACGGATATCAATTATTCTATCTCTTCCTGTTCTGCAAAGTTTTTGCATCGAATTTTTTGCCGGAATGAAGAAAAATTTGCCTTTTCTTGAACTAGGAAGTTGACTTGAGCAAAAATCCCAACTTATGGCTGGTGGTCATGGAGAAGATGGAAACAAGACTTGATTGGTGTATCGTTCGCTTGGGCGAAGATAAAAACTGGTGGGTAAACGAAATTAGCGACAACGTGAACTGGGATGTGGATGGGTTAGGCATCATAGACCCCAGGCAATTCTTTCATATGAATGAGTTGTTGGATTCGATGACGGAATACGGGCTTGCTTCCGAAATCGTGGACGAGGCGTTTTTTACCTTTGAGATTGCCGAGGAATTGGAAGGCGGCAGAATTAGGCTAAGCCGGGTGCGAGATTCTTTGCTAAAAGCGGAAGACATGCTGTTTGCCTTACCTGATGTTATGGATGAGGACAAGGGGCCCTATGCCGATTTTCTCACTCATGTCTCAATTCTGCGGGTAAAGATGCTTAACGATCTGATCGACTTTACCGAACCTTTTACCTTGGATGAGATGGAGGAAGTTCTGGCCGAGCGTCACAACAATGATTATCTTGAAGGTCGTCGCACCCACTTCTGCGTAGAGGTTGAATCCATCTTGGAATTTGTTCCTGAAGGCTTTGCTCTCGATCATGATATTAAAGACGAGGACGAGGAAGGAAATGGCGAGGAGGATTATTCTGATCTCGACACTAGTACCGTAGAGCCTTCGGGAAAAGAAGAAGAAAAAATGCTACGTACAGAAGATTTGAAGTGGGAGGAAGAAGAGCGAGAGAAAGAACCGACTCGCTACGAAGATTCTGCACCTGATGAAGTCCCCTCCAAGTGACGGTCGCGGAGAATCCTCTCTGCGAAGTATGTAAGGATCAAGTCCGCCCCTGAGCGTTTAATCGAGGTAAGCGATTCCGTCATGCAGGCTTCCAGGTCAAGCCACCCTCTATCGGCGGCGGCCCAGATACGAGCGTACTCGCCCGAAACTTGATAGGCGACAATGGGAAGATTGACATTGTCGCGAGCATACCGAATCACATCAAGGTAAGGTTCCGCAGGTTTAACCATCAAGAAGTCCGCACCTTCTCTTTCGTCCAAGAGAAGCTCGCGCTGAGCCTCTCGAAAATTGGCAGGGTTTAATTGATAGGTTCTTTTATCTATTGACGAATTGTTGTCGGGTCGCTCGCTTCCAACCGCTTCTCGAAAAGGACCGTAGTATGCTGACGCGAATTTAGCGGAATAGGCCATAATTGCCGTCTGTGCGTGGCCGGATTCGTCCAAATTACGCCGAATTTCGGCGATGCGTCCGTCCATCATGTCGGAAGGCGCGACGATGTCTATACCCGCGTTTGCCGCAAGCACTCCCATTTCGGCCAGAATGGCAACCGTTGCATCGTTGTCCACATTACCCGAGAGGTCGAGCACGCCATCGTGCCCGTGGGTGGTGTATGGATCAAGTGCGAGGTCGCCCACCAAGATCAATTCGGGTATTGCGACCTTCAGGGCGCGGGCGGCATTCAGCACTAGGGCGTTTGAGTTGAGAGCTTCGGAACCCTCATCGTCTTTCTTTTGGCTTGGTACTTTTGGGAAAAGAGCAACCCCCCGCAGTCCCAATTCGCACAACTCGCGACATTTTTCAATGAGTTGAGGGATCGGTAAACGAAAGACATCCGGCATGGATTCAATCGGTTCAGGCTCGCCTTCTCCTTCCACCACGAAGAGGGGCAGGATTAAATCGTCTATCTGCAATGGGGTTTCCTGCACCATAGCCCTTAGCCCCGGAGTTCTTCGCAGGCGACGAGGGCGAATGGGGAGGTCGAGAATTTTAGAGGTACTCATTCTTGTAATTAATTTTTCCTTTAGGGCAACAACTTCAAGAAAATCATCACCGTATTGATTAGATGGGATTTTAGCAACTTCGGTTTGCGCGTCTCAGCCTTTACCCTTTCAATGAATCTCCAAATATGTTTTTTTATTCTGAATCCGTTTGAGCCAATGCCATTTGTTTCGGTCACTACGAACCAATTCCTCTCCCAGTCGGACAAAGCCGAGCTTTTGACTGAATTATCGTTTAAATGTGCAGAAATATTGGGAAAGTCGGAGGATTATGTTATGGTTAGACTGAATCTTGACGAAAGTATCTTCTTTGCCGGAACGGCCGAACCTGCACTTTTTGCAGAGCTTTTCTCTATTGGACTTTCTGCCATGGATGCACCAACCCTTTCTTTTGCGTTGTGCAAGTTTCTTAGCGAAAGGTTGGCGATTGCTCCTAAGCGAATTTACCTGAACTTTCACGATGTTCCTAGAGAGATGTGGGGTTGGAACGGTTCCACCTTCGCCAAGAACTGAGGTCGGATTTTATCTTTTTGTAACGGTCGCCGTATTCCATGTCTTGGGAAATAGTATTTGTCTTGTTTTTGCTGCTCGCCGCATTGGTGAGTTTTATCTTGGAGCGTGTTCCGACGGATGTAACGGCCATTACGGTTTTTGCCATCATCACCATCGTTTCCATTTTTTCCGGCTCGGAACGCTTGCCGGGACTGGATGAGATTCTCGGGGTCTTTGCCAATCCCGCCCCGCTAACAATTGCTGCAATGTTTGTAGTGAGCGCTGCCTTGGGGAAATGCCACTTGATTGAAGCGGCATCGGGCTACCTCACGCGCCTTGTAGGAATTGGCTACCGAGGCTTTCTGCTAGTGTTAGTAGCATCCGTTGCTCTTATCTCTGCTTTCGTTAACAATACTCCCGTAGTCGTTGTCTTCCTTCCAGTTGTGATGAGCTTGGCAAAATCGATGAATATCTCTTCATCGAAGCTACTTATCCCTCTGTCCTATGCTTCCATCTTCGGCGGATGTTGTACGCTTGTAGGGACAAGTACGAATGTCCTGGCCAGTGGCATAATGGCCAAAAATGAGATTTATCCCGAGATGGAACCTCTCGGGATGTTCGAGTTGGCCAAGGTCGGATTGCCCCTCTTTTTTGTCGCGACCGGGTATCTCGTCCTTTTCGGTCGACGCCTTTTGCCTGATCGCGAAGCACTGGCCAGTATACTGTCGGACATTCAGCAAAAGGAGTTCTTGACTGAAGCCATCGTTCTTTCGGACTCCTCTCTTGACGGCAAGACTGTCGACGAATCGGGGTTGGCCGACCTCAAGAGGATGCGTCTCCTTGACGTTTGTCGAGAAGGACGCGTGTTAACCGGAGATAAAGGGAAGCTTGTTTTGCGGTCAGGAGATCGCCTTATTCTTTCTTGTAGACCTTCGGGTATAGTAGAGTCACGAAATATTGATGGACTCGATTTGCTAAGCGAGACAACGCTCGGGCTGGAACAGGTTTCTTCTGCCTCGGGCGTAATGGTGGAAGGCGTCATAGGACCAGCCTCTCCACTTATTTCGCTCAGCATAAGCGAGATTGATTTTCGCAAGCGTCACAATGTAGCGGTTATAGCTATTCATCGGAAGGGCCGCAATTTAACGCAGGAAATCGATTCCATCCGCCTCCGCTCTACGGATACGCTTTTATTGCTAGGATCTGAAGAATCCATAGAAAACATTCGGCTAGGCGAGGACTTGATACTGCTCGATCACCCCCCCGTACCAGTGGAAGACATGAGTCGAAAAGCACCTGTGGTAATTGGCGTGATAGGCGGGATAGTGGGTTTTGCGGCGTTTGGCGTTATGCCCATTGCGGCATCTGCTATTATAGGCGTGACCATTCTTTTTTTGACTGGGTGCATAAAACCCAAGGATGGATACGCTTCCGTAGAGTGGAACATACTCGTTCTTATTTATGGAATGCTCACCCTCGGATTGGCGATGAAATCCTCTGGCGCATCAAATTTGATTGCAGAGGCTCTGTCGTCGGGAGTTTTTGCGTATGCGCCCGAGGAGTTGCGACCGTTCCTTCTATTATCTGCAATTTACCTTACAACAGCTGTTCTCACCGAAATCCTTTCCAATAATGCAACGATCGTCTTGATGGCCCCAATTTCCTTGGAATTAGCAAGCCGGCTTAATTTGGGGGTTGAAGATGCCCGAGCGTTTCTTTTGGCTACTTGCATTGCTGCCTCCGCTAGCTTCACTACCCCTATCGGTTATCAAACGAACACTTATGTTTATAGTGTTGGAGGATATCGCTTCCGAGATTTCGTAAAGATTGGATTGCCCTTAAATTTGCTCTATTTCTTCTCGAGTGTCGTATTGATCGGGTGCTTTTGGGAATTTCACCCTTTTGAGGGAGGAATAAGAGGTCTATTTCAATAACCCGAGTTTATTCACGATCGTTGCGGTCTTCACTTCAGGCCACAGGTTTTCTCTTGATTCTGGTGGCCCTATTGGAGCCATCGAGCAACAAGGTGTTTTGGCAATAAAACGAAAGATGTTCGGAAGGTCACTCGACTGAGCGGTATTTAAAAATACGACAATCGTTCTTTACGAGAAAAACCAACCATTCCAAATATTTACAAACCGCTGACGATAAAGGTATTATGTTAGTTTTAGGTTGCGTTGTTTTTACCTGTCTCAATCACTACTCAATTATTCCCTTATCCATGCTCAAATCTATTCAAAATCCCTTGACCAAACCCCTTCTTTTTGTTTATAAAAGAAGTGTTTTACCTTACCAGAAAAAAATGAATTTTGTTAGAGACTTTTACCCCGCCGCTTTACATAAGAATTCCTAATAGTTAATCACCACTAACCACGAAGCCATGTCGGAAGAAAACCCTCCCGAGGATAATATTGAACCTGTTAACGAGAAGGAATCGTACGATGCTTCTCAAATCCAAAAACTCGAAGGATTGGAAGGCGTGCGAAAACGCCCCGACATGTACATTGGCGATACTCACGAACGAGGACTTCACCATTGTGTGTTTGAAATCATCGATAATTCTATCGATGAGGCACTCGCCGGTCATTGTTCCGAGGTCAAGGTTAACGTTCATAACGATGGCTCTTGTTCAATAGAGGACGACGGAAGAGGGATTCCAGTAGATATGCACCCGAAGCATAATATGCCTGCATTGGAGTTGGTTTTAACGAATTTGCACGCTGGTGGAAAGTTTGGTAAGGGTGCCTATCAGGTTTCCGGTGGATTGCATGGTGTTGGAGCAAAGTGCGTGAACGCTGTATCCGAGTGGTTTGTTGCAGAGGTTCGTCGTGACGGAAAAGTCCACTCGATGGAGTTTTCCCGCGGTAAGACGACTCAAAACCTCAAAGTGATTGGCTCTAGCTCCCGTACGGGCACAAAGATAACATTTTTACCGGACTCTGAAATCTTCACGGAAGTGAGGGAGTTTAATTTTGACATTCTTGCTAAACGTCTTCGCGAACTGGCATTTCTTAATCCCGGTGTTTCAATAAACTTGGAAGATGAGCGTATTGGTAAATGTGAAAGCTTTAAGTTCGATGATGGAATTAGCCAATACGTCGCCTACCTTAACGAAAATAAGACGACTTTGCACCCTGACCCCATTAGTTTTTCGGGGGAGTCGATTAACGAAAGTGGCGACGGTACCATTATTGTAGACATTGCATTGATGTATAACGACGGGTTTAGCGACCAAATATATTCTTACGCAAATTCTATTCATAATGTAGAAGGCGGCACTCATTTATCTGGTTTTCGTACTGCTTTAACTCGAGTGGTTAATGGTTATGCTCGCACCAATGATCTTATTAAGGATAAAGACCTTTCGCTTTCGGGGGAGGATGTGCGTGAAGGACTAACTGCAATCATAT
>CALBIN010000352.1 GCA_937893275.1 uncultured Opitutia bacterium
TGGCGATTATGAGTCGCATGCTCTAACCAACTGAGCTAAGGGCCCCTTCTTAAAAGAGATGTCAAAAGGTTAGCAAACGGGTTGATGGGGGACAAGCGGAATTGTGAGATAAAATAAAGTGCTGGCACTCCGTCACCTTTCGAATACCAGTTTGCTTGGTCGTTTCAGTGGTTGATTTCGCTTGAAACAATAGCGTCGCAATCAGCAAATAGTATGAATTTTTTTAATCTATCGAAACTTTTATCACTTGGCGTTTGACGCCGGCCCGACAAACGCTGTTTTCATCGGCTATATGAATCAAAAGGACTCACAGGAAGATGAGGATTATCGCTTTGGCCTCGATCGGAATTACCAACCCGGTACTGACGATTACGAGGAGCTGTCTGACTATGCGAACTTAAAGCTTGCCGCACTTGGTTTGCCCGTGGTGGGAGATCCCGAGGACAACCCCGCCCTTCGGTTGGGCCGCTTTTTAATCAAAGAGTATCGCGAGCAGTCTCGCCTACTCGCGGGACATTTGTGCCCAGCCGACAGACGGATGCAGGATTTCCTTGATCGTTTTTTGGGGGAAGAGGCACCGCAACTACCTCAGAAGACGTTTACCTTGGACAGGCACGGCTTGTCTAGGGTGGTGTCGTTGCCGCTGGAGAAGCATTTCTTCAAGTCCAGCATCATCAAATCGTATCGAGTGCGGCAGGGTGTCCTACACAACCCCGTCCGAGATCGCCGGACAACTGCTGGCGTTTTCCACATTACCGAGGGTAGCCTGCCTGCGGCAGCCGATAAGCTATCTGTGCCTAAATCCGTTGCGGCGGGCTTGTTTCGGGCGGCCTTCGATGCGCCTAGGGATTCTTTGCTTTTTCCTTTTTCGGCGGAAAGCGAGGAACCCGCTTATGGTTGGACCTCACTTTTGCTCCGTCCAGTGGTTTGCCCGGAGGTCGATGGGGTTGTTCGAGAAAAATCATTGGAGACCCGCTTTTTCGCCCCTGCCAGTTGCGTGGCCAACTTGGATTTCGTGGAGAGTATTTTCGGCAACGCGGGCGATCCCTTCCTAATCGAGAACGATGCGGGGTTGGATGTAGAACACTGGACGGGGCACACGGGCTGTGTGGTTGTGGCCCCACATTTGACAAATGTTAAAAAGAAAAATCTCGGCCTGCCTCCGGAAAGCGAGGCGACCGAGCGCCAACTGCGTGACGGAATGTTTTGGCGAGACCCCGAGGAACTGTACAACGACGGACAACCCTTCAAGCTCACCTGCAGAGACACAAGCGGCCTGATCTTCACGGTGCTTGCCGACAATTATTTCGGATATTGCAAGAAGGAGGTAAAGACGCAGATCAGTTTCTCCGCAAACCTATCCGGCCTTTCCGAGGAGGAACATGCCGGTGGAGCGATCGTATTCCCAAGCTACGATCTGGGAGAGGAATTCGATCCTGCTAAAATTTTGCCGGCTACTCCGCAGACCTATGAGGAAAACCGCAGCCTCTATGCCAACCTTTGGGAGGAACGCAGTGGGGGTTATGCCGTGGACAAGCGATACTCTTCCATCTTTTACCTTCCAAAGGAGGCTCGCTTTAGTTTGCGAGAGCAGTGGGTGCGGTGGAAAGACGTTGATGGAAGGGATCAAGAGATTTCACTTCGTCCGGATTCCGTTTACGTTCTGCCTTCGGGTTACAAGGTAGAGATGAAGAAGGTGGAGACAAGCGGCCCATGGAAACTCATCGGTACGGTGGGGGAGGGGTACCTCTGCCATAAGCCATGCACAGTGTCGGGAGGTGGAAAGTCTGAAATTTCCAAGCCTCTCACCGATGCGATCGTCAGTGGCCCGGTATTCGTCGCGGATTGGGAAGAAGATATGGCGCTCGCCCGTGAAATTTTAGAACGAGATTATTCTACCCGTTTCCACAAGCCCGAGGCTCACCTTATTCGGAATCGCTCCATACTCAGCCCTGAGCGGTCGCTCGGTTCGGTAATCAAGTTGCTAACACCATCGGAAACGCTTTACGCACCGGAATACAACGAGTGGCTAACCAATATTCCGCAGAGAGTGAAGGACCTCGTGCTAATCATCAAGCGTCGACACCGTTCGGAATTAGGAGATGAGTGGCTTAAAGGTTTCAGCGTGGACTCTGTGAACGGGCAACCCGCCAATGAGCTTCGTTACAAGGGCCAAAAGCTAATCACTCGCCATCTCCGTGTTGGGTTCGACGAGAACGGAGCGTGGCGACTATTTGCTTTGAGAAAAGACTTTGTGCCTGCCGTGAAGCTGATTGCGGAGGACGATATAACCGCCTCCACCGTAGCACCTTTGAGCCTGCTCAATGATGTTGGCCCGGGTTCTTTTGGGGAGTCGGTCAAGTTTGTTCACAACTGCGAATATCGTCTATTCCAGCGCCCTGACGATGCGATTCTACGTGGTTTCGACAAGCAAACGGAAATCGAGCTTTCCTTGCCCGGAAACTTTATAAGCAATTTTCAGCCCCTTACCCGAGAGGAAGGGATGGCCCAAGTGGAAAAGACCCTCGACTTCGAAGAATACACCGAACCCATGCAAGCCCTTATTCGCGAAGCCGCCGAAAGTGAGGAAGGCACGAATTACTTTGTCTCCTCGGCAAACCCTCGTCTCGTAGACGGAAAGCCATCCAAAAACCCGCGTTACCTCCAGACTCGTCCCGATCTGCTCGATCCTCGCTCCGTATATCTTGCTCGATTGGGAACCCGTATGCGGCGTAGCCTTTCCATGGACAATAAGGTTTTGTACCCCGTGCGAGCCGTGCTCCCAGGGCGGCGCAATAATGCAGGAGATGCCACGAACGGGATTCGGCCGCTTTCTTGTTTTGCACCGATTCACTATCTGGAATTGCCCGAGTTCTTTATGGACTGCATAGCGAGTCTCACGGGTAAATCCCCCTCGACAACGGGAGCAGGTTCGGAAGGCGCGATGACCAAGGGCCCCTTCAACGCCATCCTGCCGATCCATGACCTCAACGCTGCCCTGATTTCTTACGCCGCCACGCGGCAGGGAGCTTTCGTGACTTCCGCCGGGTGCATCGGCCCAAAATATAAAGTCAACCACGACGTAAGCCTTTTGATTCCTGAAATTTGGAGCCGTTTCCTCAAAGAAGAAAACGATCCACGGCAAATGATAGCTCAAGGGCTTCTCGAGCCTGTCCCCGACTTCACCCACAACGGAAAGACCTATCCTTCCAGCCGTCTGGGATACCGTATCACCCATCGCTTCGCCCACGCCTTCCTAGGCCGAATCTTTACCGACCCGGTATCCGTATTTCCCGATGAAATGTTGCGCCCGGAACTGCAGGACCCAGACGAATACGCCGAAAGCGTCGCAAATGTCGTGGAGGCCCAGCGCGACGTGGCCCGGCGTTATTTCGAGGATGGTTCCGTGGAGCGGGCTTGCCCTCCTTTGCGTGCGTTGTTAAATGTTATGGCTCATGGCGATTGGGAAGGGCGCGGTCTCAATGATCCTCAGTTCAGAAAGCTTTTTGATGCCGATGAAATCTTGAAATCCGAATGGTATAAAGAACGTCTGGTCGCCCGACTAGAAGTTACCAGACAGTACTGGCAAGGGCGTCTCGACTACGTAACCGAATTTCTCAAGGACGAAACCAATCAAGAAACAGCCAAACGCCTCGGACTGGTTGAAGGCCGAGAGTTTTGCGCAGTTGCTCTCGCTCGCCTCGATGACTCCGACGCTCTCGATCGTCTTTACGGTAGCCTCGGGACCGATCCAACACTTCTGCCCGAAAAAGTCGAGTGAGTCTGCCTTTTACGGATCCCGAAAACTGCAATCTATCAAGTTAGTCCGCCGATCGGGTCGGCATGATAGACTGAGTAAGGGCGCCCCGCCAGGTCTTTCCAATGGGTTCCGCGAGGAATACCAAGGGCATCGTAAATGGTGGCGGCGAAGTTTTCGGGTTTTTGGGGATCATCCGCAGGGTAGCCCCCGATCTTGTCCGAGGACCCGACGACTGTGCCACCTTTCACGCCCCCCCCGGCAAATAAAGCGGATTGGACGGCTCCCCAATGATCCCGTCCAGGCAGCTTTGCGCTCGGGAGCCTGAAAATTTTAGGCGTACGGCCGAATTCGCTGGCTACCACCACCATTGTTTCGTCGAGCAATCCGGAGGCGTCGAGGTCGTTCAGCAATGCACTCAGAGAGTGGTCGAGGGGTGGCAGCAGAAAGTTCTTAAGGTTTGGGAATGCAGCTTGATGGGTATCCCAGGTCTCGTTGTTTCCGAGGTTAACTTGCACTAGGTTCACCCCAGCGGTGACGAGATTGCGGGCCATCAGCAGGGACCAACCGAAACTGTTGTCGCCATAGCGTTCGATTTGCTTGGGGTCGGCCTTCGAGAGGTCGAATGCAGAATGGACATCGCCATTGGCAAGCAAGTCGACCGCAGCCTCGCGATACCTATCGAAGGCTTCGTCTCCAGCGGCGCTTTCCAGAGTGTGCGATTGGTTTTCAAGATCCTGACGGAGTGAGGTGCGGTCGGCGACGCGTCGCAGATTCAAGCCGGAGGGAAGGGATAAGTGCGGTGCCCGGAAAACGAGACCGTCATCCTCCTTGACGCCCTTTGCATGGTGAAAGAGATAATTCGGATAGGCACCGTAGTGAAGCGGGTGAAAAGGGGAAACTTCAAGAAGCCAAGGGTCTTGGGACTTCCCCATGCTTCCGGCGAACTGGCCCGGAATCACGCGACCGGTTCGGTGGACGATCTTGTCGGGCATTACGACTACGGGAGTTGGAGCTGAGCCACTTGGCCGGAGGAGTGAGTTGCAGATGGCCGCGATGCTGGGGTCGTCCGTATCCTGAGGCTTGTTGGGTTTGAAGCCGTCGGGTTCTTCCGAACGACCCGTGAGCATAACGTGATGTCCTTGAGAATGCTCGTTGTGGCGATGGGTCAGGGAGCGGACAAGGGCCCATTTGTTCGAAATTTTTGCCAGTTTCGGCAAGTGTTCGCAGATTTGGATGCCCGATGTTTTCGTCGGTATTGGGTTGAACTCGCCCCGGTTCTCAATGGGTGCATCGGGCTTCATGTCGAAGGTTTCGTGTTGGGCTAATCCTCCGGAAAGAAAAATATATATTACGGACTTTGCCCGACCGACGGGGATCGTGCCGCCTGAACCCGGAGTGGCGCGCAGACTTGCGAGGTCACCCATGCCCAAACCACCCATTAATCCAAGAGCTCCCGCCCGTATAGCTGCACGACGAGAGACGCCACCCGAGAGGTTGCCGTGGGCTATGGGTTGATTCTGCAGCATGAGATTATTTTACGCCTTGGAACCAATGGAAGTCAAGGCGACCTCTCGGGGGTTACTCGATTTGTCAAAAGGTGACTTGTGCCGTACGCACTATCTTGCCGACGAGGTTCCGAATTTCCATAGTGACGCGGGTTTGAGGTTTCGACCAGTTGATTTTCAGTACGCCAAAGTTTTCCCTGAAGTAGCGATCGCTCACTCGGTGCGGGTTTTCTTCTTTGCCGGGTTTTTGTGTTTGGTTCATGGCGCTGGAGGTGACGTCGAAGAGAGGGTAGGGTAGGGTTTCGTCCAACTTGGATATCTCGGCGGAATGGCGGTCTCCACTGAGAATAATTACGCCGTTGGCCTTGGTTTTCTTGAGTAATTTAAGGAAACGCCCCCGTTCTTTTGGGAAGTTACCCCAAGTTTCCCAACCGTGTGTCGCTGAAACGACTTGAATACTAGATGCGATGATGCGGACCTCCGCCGGCTCGTGCAGTGTTTTCTCCAGCCACCTCCATTGTGCTTCGCCAAGTACCTCTGCCTTGTCCGATTCATCCGGTCCATAGGGACCTTTTCCTTTTTCTCGTTTTGGAGCGCGTTTCAGGGCGGTGCGAAAATAGCGAGTGTCCAATAGGATGAACTGAACCCGTTTTCCTTTCGGGCCGATGGTGACGGCATCATAAGTCCCGGGCGTCTTGCGGCGAATGGAATCCTTGGGCTCACCGAGAAAATCGAGAAAGATCTTTTGGGACTCGATTTTCTTGGGATATTCGATTCCTGCGTCATTTTCACCATAGTCATGATCATCCCAGATGCCGAGGATACGGCAATTTTCACGTAACTTTCGGAATCCCGGTTTCTCTTCGAATACATGCCATTTTGCCTTCAGCTTCGCCATATCTCGGGTATCGCCGTAGATATTGTCGCCAAGAAGGACGAACAGATCGGGTTTGGCCGCTATGACGCCCTTCCAAATCGGCTGTGGGCGACTTTCCTTTAGGCAAGAGCCAAAAGCGATCATGCTCACGGGTTTCTCTGCTTGGGAAAGCGTTATCGAGAGCAGAAGACCGGTGGCTAGACAGAAAGTGGGAAAGGCAAGTCGACTCATGGCAGGAGATTAATCTTAATGGGTTGGGCGAGGCTTTTGAGAAGCGGTATGTCGAAATGTTCCAGCAATCCGAAGCAAAGGAGTTCCGGAAATTTGTTGGCTCCCCAATTGTTGCTGAGAATCTCCTTCAAACTGTTAAGGGAATCGTGGGCTTCGAGTGATCCGATAGCTTTCTTTTCAAGAACTGTGGCGATGAGAGCAAAGAGGCTTGAGCGGGGTCCGTATGAACGAATCTCCACGGCGGTTCCGGCCTTCTCTCTCAACCAACTGGCAGTGGCGGCGACCTGCGAGGCTTGAATCCCGAGAGGCCGTTCCCCTACTGCTGCGACGAGGATGGCGAAAAGGAAGTCATGGGTACGAATCTTTGATTCTCCGAAATAGAAAGGGTCGATGGCGAGGACGCGTTTGCCCTCGGCTAGTGCTCTTTCCACTTCCTTGGCGAGTTGGGTTCTTCCTGCATCACCTACGAGCAAGACGCTTCCTTTGGGTTTCGCGGGGACGAACTCGGTTGCGGGCGACGACCATTCCTTGCCGAAGCGGAACAAGCGGTGGATGACCTTAACTTCCTCGAGCTTTTCTTCGGCAATAATGTCTGCCTTTGTCTTGTAGTTGGTGAAGTGGGTCGTTTCCTTCAGAAGATTGCTGGCCAACCTGCGAAAACCTTCAGGCGTGGTTCGCCTTTTCGGAAATGGATCCCTCGGTAAGCCTTTGGCAAGCCTCAGGGCGATCTTGTTGAAGTTCAAATTGTCATCCGGCAAAGGGACGATAAGTTCGTCATAAGTCTTCACCTCATCCCCCGATGGAATTTCCTTCCAGTCGTAATCGGAATTTTTCGGGTAAAAGACATCGCCGAGCATCCTGTAGAGCTGCTGGCGATTGTCCTTCTCGAAGTTGTGGGTGCCTGGATCGTGGTTGATGTGCGAACGCAAGAACTTTTCTCGGCCCAGCAAGGCGAATTTCGGTTTGGCTGCCTCCATCAACGGAGGCAAAGAGTGGGGCGCGGCGAAGCAACATTTGTCCCGTGCGTTTTTCGTCAGGAGCAGAGCCCGGCCTGAAAGCATGGCTGTAAGGTGAGTGTAATCGGCAATGGTGGCGAGATCGTTTGGTGTTTGTTCGGAGTCCCCTAGATCGGAGAAGTGGCGTGACCGTGTTTTAAAACTCGAATAACCTGCAACAGGGTTTGCAAGCTTCACCCGAGGATCAAGAGAACTGAAGAAAATTGTTTGCCAACCACCGCCAGAAAGGCCCGCAACGGCTACGCGGTCGGGATCTGCGTTGGGATGAGAGAGAAGTAGGTCGAGGGCCCGGGAACAGTTCAGAAAGAAGGGCGTAAGGCCACTGGTGCCACACAAGTCAAGTTGGCCGAGTTGATAATGCACAACGCCTTTTCGGAGCTGGCCCATACCGATCCACTCCACGTTCAGTGCGAGCATGCCGCGTTTGGCTTGGTTTATGCAGCGGATTTGTTTGTAGTCGAGTGCCTTGCCTGCTCCACCGTGTCCGTTCACGTTTACCACGACCGGTACTTTTCCCAAAAGCTTTTTCGGTTCATAAAGCAATGCGGGTGCCCACCATCCAGGCAGAATTTCAAAACGCAATTTCCTTATGCGATAGCCCGGCAATCCCTCGATTACTTCGTCCCAAACGACTTTCGATTTTGCGTCACGCCATTGCTTCGCTTCTTTTCCCCGGAAAACGATCTTGTCGAGTACTTCCAGACGAATACGGGCTAATTCCTTTAACCACGCCTCGGATTTCTTGAACTCCGGCACATCGGGCACGCGACTTTCGCAAAAGACCTGCACTTCCTCCAGGGATTGGTCAACCGTAAGGATGGGTCGGGACAATTGTTTCTCGATGACCTCGAGAGAGGGCTTCTCCGCCCCAAGGAGTATAGGAAGGAGTAGAGACGAGAGAAGATGAGTGAAGCGTTTCATCGCTTGTAGTCCAAAAGCTTTACTTCAAGTGCTTGTCCGCGAAATCAAGGTATTGTTTCCAGTCATAGTCGGTCACGTCGTGTTTACCTGTGCGAACATGGTAACCGATCCGTCCGTGGACGGGCTGATTGACAGGGGGTTGTTTCGCGGGTCCAAAATTGTGACCGAACAACTGATAGACGGGTTCTGCTCCAAGAGCGGATCGAAATTCGCCATTTGGGTCTGCCCACCTGTCACCTTCAGCGGATGCGACGTAAATCGGACGGGGCGCTGAAAGGGCGATCAGCATGTGCTGGTCAACCGGGCATTCATCTTCATTGTCGTTGTATTTCTTGTAGTTGTCGCAAAACCAATGCGGAAAGGAGGTGTTGATACGTTTGACCGTTTCACCGAATCGCCGTCTGCTCAAGGCGGCTCCTCCACATCCTGAGTTGTTGGAGATGACTAGTGCGAAGCGTTCATCCGAGGCCCCTGCCCACAAGGATGTTTTGCCGAGGCGGGAGTGACCCATAACGGCGATTCGCTTCGCATCGACGTCGGCTTCCGTTTCCAAGTAATCTAAGCCCCTGCTAAGGCCCCAGGCCCAACCGGCGATGGATGCCCAGTCAGTCGGCTTGCGCTTCTTCGGACTTTTCGGAGGGAACAGTGGGTGAATTCCGTTTTCGTAGCCGTCGTGGAAATCAGGGTCTATGTCGCCATAGTAGATGGTTCCGAAGGCATAGCCTCGGGATACGATGGAGTCGATTGCCCAACGGGAAGCCCGCTCTCCGCGACCCGCCGCCGTTGCCTTGTTGTTTTTGGTTCCATTGCCGTTGCGAACCCAAGAGGTTGGTATGCGTATGGCGGGATCTGCATGGGTGGTGTGGTTACCCATGAAATTAACTGTAAGAAACCCCGGTACAGGACCCTTGGCCTTTTTGGGTAGGTACAACAACAAATTGACGGCGAGGGCTTTTTCGCCTTTGCCCAGATGAATGACGATTTGCTTGCGCACTGCCTTGCCTCCTAGAGCGTCGGCTTCTTTCTCCACTATCTCGAAACGCATCGCCTTTGGTTTTCCTGGCGATCGTCCATAGACCTCATCCTCGAACATGCGGAGCACCTCCGGTCTCCTCTTCTTCACCCAATCGTCGGCATCTTTCACCTTTGAGCCGTCGAGGCAGACGAGGGGATCCGGCAAATTATATCTGGGTACCTTTGCCTCTTCATAGTTGTACCCTCTGGGTTGGGCCTCAAGCAACATGGGATCGAGCATGGAGGATAGAGACAAGATGGTGAGGAGGAAAAGGATTCGCAGGCATGAGGAGTTCATGCATCTCAAATTTGACACCCTCGCCCTCATCGGCAAGGCTCAAGTGACTCGGGCTACATTTTCCGAAACATCAAGCTGCCTTGGATTCTTCCTCCAAGGATAGTTCCAAAAACAAAGCATCGCGCCGAACTCGGGCGGTCGTCGGGTCATTCGTCTGGAGTGAACGGCGACGGCGTTCTGCCGTCACAGGCGTTGGGTATATCGTGTAGTGAACCCACCAAGTCCCATTATTGTTCCAGATATGGTGGTTCGGATTTGTTTCGTCTATGCGAACAGCCAATTCTTCGTATGGCTGTAATCTATTCTGTGTATTGTACATTGCGCGTATCTCCTGTTGGTTACGCACTTTTCTCACCCACAAAAAAAGCCGACCATTTCGGGCGGCTCCTCAATGTTCACGGGCGAGGAGAGCGCTATTTTCGGTTTCGCCGGAAACCGCGCATCCCGGTATGTTGGACCTTGGACCACCGTAGCTGCTCTCGCGCTCGGTTGGTAATCCGGTTTAACGGATTGTCTATGGATGCGGTTGAAGGCGTGTAAGACTGTTTAAAGAACGAAGTTATAAATATCACCAAAATGTCAGTAAAAGGCAAGCCCAGTCCGTGTCATAGTAAAGTCAGAGAGGGAAGGGACTCCCTTAACGCGGATAACCCCAACGAAAACGCTCTTTGGAAACCTTTGTTCGTCTACTGTTCCATTCTGATTGAAGGATACGGACATACCCCCATAACTCCTTAAATGCGTCTTCTGAAATGTCTTCCGTTTTGCGTGCATTCTCTAGGCGTTTGTACAGGTTTGTATGAGCAGGTGGATCGAGCAGGAGTTCGCTTTCTCGAGACCGGGCCATCAAAAAGTGCCTCTCTTTGAAGTTTTCGCGGCCTTGTTCAAGTTCGGCGGCAATAGCAACACGGAAGTAAGTTTCCTTATCAATCTTCCCAGCCTCTAGGGCTCTATTCGCAGCTTTTAGACGATTGGAAGGTGCATTTCCCGGCAAAGTAACACAAAGCAAAAAAGACATGAACCGTCGTTTTTTGCATTCAGAACAAAAGAAGTTCATTCGAATTATAGACGAGTTTCATCGTCTCAGCTACCTTAGTCCCTTTCTTTTTTGCTTACTGCCATTTAACTAGCACAAATATGAAAACTGTTTGAAGGCGGCTTTACCAATTTTTCATTGCACATTAATCCTAGTACTTCTTAAAAGTGTTATTAATGCGATATGCTTATAAAACTTGTGTAATTTATCCTAAAGGACTCCGCGTGAGCGGAGACGATCAATCTGATAAACTTGCCGAAAGCCTTGAAAAAGAAAGCAATGAATTAGGCAAGAGAGGGTGGCGGTTGACAACCGTGACCCCCACCTTGATAAATGGCGGTTCGGTTTCAAAATTATTACTCACTTTCCGTAAGAAATCTCAGGATGTTGCTACAGGGAAGGATTGAAGTTACTACTCATTCGAGAAATCAATTGGTTAGTATTCGACTGTTCGTACTACACCATTTGCAAGCGTAAGCGTAAATAGTTCTCTATCTTGGTCGCAAATCTCGAATTCTTTGGAAGTTTGTCCAAAATGAGATGCGATCAAGTGCCCGACTCTGTAGCGTCTCGTCTCCCACACTGATGCAGCATCTGGGATGCTTGCCAGTACTTCAAAACGATAACCCATAATTTTATTTAACTCGGAAATAGGGATGCCCGATTGAATACGAACTAGAGCAACACTCTCAACACGCACTACATTCTTGCTACTATTTTGACTCTTTTCAATTTGAGCTTTCCGTATCGCTTCCTCTTGAACTCGCCGTTGTTCGGCAAACTGCTTATCCGGATCCCACGAGTTAGAGCGACATGCGGTTAAAACTATTGCCATAAAACCAGCCGTCCATATGATAGTCATCAGTTGTGGCATTTAATTTAATTTTGCTAGTTTAACTAAAAAGGCAAATGTAATTAGCGACCTACCCAACACTGAAATCCGGTATCAAACCTGCTCTATTAGCATGCTCGCAACTTCACCATCCACTAATATCAAGTTCTCGTGGATTTTAATTCCGCACAAAATTCTTACCCTTATGCCTTGGAGAGGCAGGCCTCACTTTTGGCTGCTTCCTTGCGGTTTCCTGAACCTTCATCTGGCAGATGGTTGTTAAGGCTTGTCAGGTTGCCCGCGAAAGGTCGGGAAACAATTATTGATTTGGAAAACCAGAATAACCGTTGCGTTGTCACTGTTACTCGCTTTTTGAAACCTCTTCGGCAATTGTGGGAGGCACTAGATCGTCCAAGCGAGATCCCCCGTACAACTATCCCTCTCGAAATATCCATGGCAAACCTAGACTGCAATGACGCGCTCTTCCGAGAAACGGAAAGGGGTACAGTGCTTGATTGCATTAATGCACCGATAGACGATTCTGCCCTAGACCACTACCTTATGTTTTTCACAGACACCATCGATTGCAAGATTGCCGCGATCACCGACCCTTACAAAATGCGAAAAGCTGAAGCTTGGCATCGCATAATAAATCGCTCATACGGAGCCGAACTGGTTCCGCCGCGGCGATGTTTTGTGGAAGAAACGGTTTCCGTTTCATGAGTCAAATCGATCCAGTTGAACACGGCAGGGCTCTCACCCTACCGAAATTGTTGCCTAACATCTTCACCACAATAGGTCTATGCGCCGGCCTCACGGGAATGCGTTTCGCGATGGAAGGCGAATGGGAAAAAGCGGTCTTTTCCATACTCGTTGCAGCCGCTTTCGATACCGTGGACGGCCTATCCGCTCGATTACTCAAAGCTCATTCTCGCTTCGGGGCCGAGCTGGATAGCTTGGCTGACACAATCAGTTTTGGCGTTGCTCCCGCTGTAGTAATATATCTCTGGATTCGAGCACCATTGATCGGTAGCGGTTCCGAGCACCTGCTAGAGTGGTTCTGGATCCCGATACTCGCTTTTTCGACCTGCAATGCCTTACGCTTGGCTCGCTTCAACGTCATGCATGAAGAGGGCAAACCGACAGACAAGACTTACTTTACTGGGGTTCCGGCTCCAGCGGCTGCAGGAATGGCCATGATGCCAATGGGAATGGAATTTATTCTCAAGCGTTTTCAATCAGGTTTCATTATCGCCGAATACCCTCTTTGGGTTCTCGGTTGGATTGTGGCGATATCTCTACTAATGATTAGCAGAGTCCCTACCTTTTCATTCCGCAACGTTCGTTTTCGGGTTGCTCGAAATCGAGCTATCCTCGTGCTTTTGGCGGTGGGGTTAAGCGTTGCTGTTTTTTCAAAGGAACCTTGGATCTTTCTTTTTTCGCTTGGAGCCCTGTATCTATCGAGCTTGCCGTTCAGCATAACTGCCTACCGTAAAGACAATCCAAGGAAATAATGTCGCTATGTTTCGTTTTGGGACTTTGAAGCGGCAATCTGTGTAAGATAGGCGTTCGCTTTTGCATGGGAAGGTTCAAGATCCGTAACAATAAGGAAGTGCATCTCTGCTTTATTGAGGTCTTTTCCGGCAAGAGCAATTTCACCTAATCGAAAATGAGCGGGGGGATGAGCCCATTCGGCTTGAACGACAGCTTCGTAGTGCCTGATTGCTTCGTTTGCTCGATCACTGTCGTCGAGCAGAATGGCGAGCTCATAACGGGCTGGAGCGAATACCGGCGATTTGGCAACAGCTTTGTCTAGAAGCTGAATTGCTTTTTCATTGCTTCCCCCCATCACCTCAATCTTTGCCAAATGACATAATACGGGGGATTGGGAACGACGAGCATTCTCCGCCTTTTCCAAACGTCGTCGTGCTCTAATGAAATTTGCGTTGTCGGCAGCAACGTCCGAGTCTTCCCTGAATTTCTTCTCGTCTTTCTCGAATGTGCTCAAAGCCTCCATTAAGTCTTTCTGGGCTGCATCTGTCTTACCTTGCTCGATAAACACCTCTGCTCTTTCCAGAAGAGATTGTCCCTTAACTTCGGGTTCTCGAATGGCGAGAGTTAGAAAATTTTCCACTTTTACATTGTCGTTCTCTGCAACTGCAAGTCTCGCTAGGCAAAGGTAAGCATTTCCAGCAATACCTTTCACTTTTGCCGCTTTATTATAACAATCGATTGCGGCTCGGATATTTCCTTCGCCTTCGAACATAACGCCCAATCGCAAGTTAGCGGGACCATGACTCGGACTTAAACGCAGTGTTTGTTCATAGCGTTGCTTTGCAGAAGTATAATCAGATTCTCTGAATATATTGCCTTCGCGATCAGATTTTTCACCCTTGTCGAGTAACTGGGCAAGATGAAAGCAAGGGCGAGGGTCCTCGAGCAAGAGGTCAATCGATATTTCGAGTAAAAGCTTGGCTCTGTCGAAATCGTCAGGATGTTCCAGAAAAGTTGCGAGACGGAAATGGGCTTCACCATTGAGGTGGTCTAGGCTAATGACATTTTCAAGTTGATCGGCCGCAGCCTTTATTTGCCCCTTTGCCGCAAGAAGCTCTGCCAGTCGAAAACGTGACGCTGAATCAGCGAGATCTCCAGAGGTTGCTTCCACAAGGTGCTTAATTGCCTGCTCTTCCTGTCCTTCATCAATTAATATTTCCGCTAGGGCAAAGTGAGCGGCAGGAACATCCGTCTCCCCTGCAATCGCGTTTGAAAGGATGTCCTTGGCTTCATCCAAAAGGTTTTCTTGCCGGTAAAGATCAGCTAGCGCAAGGCGAGCAGCAAGATGGCTGGGGTCAAGGGCGATGGCCTTTTCTAGGTGACCAAGAGCATCGGGATGAATCACGATCCAACTCCAGTTACACTATTTTTTCTTAGGGACAGACCGAGGCTTTCCCTTGGTTTTTGGTTTCGAAGAAGAAGTTTCTTTTTTTGCCGAAACAGTTGGTTTGCGAGAAGAACTGGTCTTTGATTTTTTGGGAAGTAAATCTTTAGAGGCGACAGGGTCCATCAGGAGAACAGCCATACGATAGTGGGCTTCCGAGTAGCTCGGATTAATCCTTAAAGCTTCCGAGTAGTGCTTGAATGCATCTGCGTAATGCCGTAACTCGCTTAATAATAGCCCTAAACGGAAGTGCGCCTTTGCATACTTAGGGTCAATTTCGATAGCGCGACGAAAGTGGTGTTCGGCAATATCTAATTTGGGTTCTTTAACCAAGGTGCCATCGGCGGTTAGCCTTTCGCCCCCAGCCAGTATTTTTGCCAACCAGTAGTGACTTTGAGCGTGCGAAGGGTCAATTTCAATTGCCGTTTCGTAGTTGCGAACGGCTTGATCGTACTCGGCTGGAGTCGTAAGAATGCGTGCAAGATTGAAATAGGCTTCAACGTAATTCTGGTCGACGTCAGATGCTTTTTGATAATGCATCTTGGCCTCGGTGAGCTCGTTGGTTCGTTCGAGATGACCAGCCAAGTGAAAGTAGGCTAGGGCAAATTCGGGATCAATTTCAAGAGCTCGGTAAAAGTGCTTTTTGGCGGGTGCGGGATCTTCTTCCAGAGAGAGTAACCAGGCAAGGTGATAGTGAGCTTCCGCGTGCTCGGGGTCAAAACCCACCGCTTTTTTAAAATTCTCCAAAGCTTCTTTGTCATTTCCTTCGTTGCGAAGAATAAGACCAAGTCGAAAATGGGCAGGGGCATTCTTCTCATAATGCTCAATGGATTCGATGAAATGCTTTTTGGCCTCGCTCGAGAAATTTAATTCGCCAAGAATGTAAGCGAGGGAAAAATGTGCCTTCGAGTATTCTGGATCGATTGATATGGCCTTTTCCAGTCTTTCGCGAGCTTGCTTGTGGTCGCCTTCCAGAGAGAGTATCTTAGCAATATTGTAGAGTGCTTTAGGATGCTTTTTTTCAAGCTCCAGAACTTTAAGGAAATGATCCTTCGCTTCCGGTAGATCAGTGGAATCTATGATTACGCCTTCCTTATCCGTAGCTACTCCGCCGGAAAGCAGTTTACCCATGTAATACAAGGCATCGATGAAGTCCGGACGTATGTCGATGGCGGTTTCAAAGTTCTTTCGGGCTTCTTCAAAGTCGTCCGGGTTAGTGAGTAAGCGAGCTTTGTGGTAATAAGCTTCCGCGTAGTTTTGATTGATTTCCGTTACCTTTTCCAAGTTGTTCTTGGCCTCTTCAACATCGTTTAACTCAACCAGCAGAAGAGCGTAATTAAAGTAGGCGTCGGCATAGTTGGGATTGATTTCGAGAGCATTAAGGTAATGACTTCTCGATGTTTCGTATTCACCTTTGGCAGCAAACGCGACAGCTAGTTCGCACTGGGCCTCGGCGTAATTGGAATTCAAGGATACGGCTTTTTGAAAATGTCCCCAGGCGCCTTCGATGTTTCCTTCGCCTTTTTCAAGGAGACCGAGCTTATAGTATGCCTCCGCATATTCGGGGTTTATCTCTATTGCTTGTTCTAAGTGTTCGCGGGCGTCGTTCATAACGTCGTGTCGAAGGCAGGGGATTCTAAAGGGCAGTGGTGGGGGTTTATTTGGTGGTCATTACCCAAACGCCGTCCCAATCGCCTTTTGGCGGGTTCTTCTTCATATGGACGCAACGATCGATATAGAGCTGGGCAGCCTTGTCGTCGGGATTGATTTTGAGCACATCCTTGAAGAGCTTGGTGCTCTGGTCCCATTTGCCTTCGTTCCAGCAGCGATGACCATCGTTAAAGGTGCCGAGAGCATCAACTAAATTTGGATAGGACTCGTCATCGTGGTAGTCGAGCACTTCGTATACTCCAACCGGTTCGGTCTTGCCCTTGACTATTACGTAGTCAACCTGTCGAGTCCTGTAAGTGGCCTTGACCGCCCTGAGAGTGAATTCACTTATTAGGATATGGGCACCGTACTGTTTGCAGGCACTTTCGATACGGGCCGCCAAGTTCACTCCATCGCCAATCACTGTGTAGTCCATGCGCTTGGGCGAACCTATGTTGCCGGAAACGATAGAGTCGGTGTTGATGCCCATCCCGTGATCAATGGGTAACTTGCCTTCGGCGGCTCGCTGGTCGTTGTAGACCTTCAAGTCAGTCATCATCCGAATGGCTGCACGTACAGCCCGATCGGGGTCGTCGTCGTGAGGAACAGGAGTGCCGAAGATGCACATCATGGCATCGCCGATGAACTTGTCGAGCATACCGCCTTCATCGGTGATACAGTCGACCATGATGGTAAAGTACTCGTTGAGGAGTTTCACCGTGCCTTGAGCCCCAAGCTCTTCGGTGATGGTAGTGAAGCTGCGCACATCGGAGAAAAGGACCGATCCCACGCTCTGCTTGCCCCCGAGGAAGTCATCGCTATCCCCCGCCTCCATGAGCTGGTCGGCCAATTCGGGATCCATATAGCGGGACATGGTTGACTTCATGCGTTTCTCCGAGCTGATGTCTTCGATCATGACCATCGCCCCGAGCACTTCCTTCTTCTCCCCGAGTAGTGGCATTATGGAGACATTGACAGACAACGTCTCGCCATCCACTTGCAATTCAGCATCGAGGTATTCGTCCTTTTCGGTAACGCCCTTGAGCTTTTCAGCCATCCAATCGTTAGACCCGGTGAAGAAACCGTCGGCCGTCTTGCCTATTACGTCAGCGAGAATAGGAACCTTGAAAATTCGCATCCCCGACAGGTTGCAAGTTTTGATAATGCCCTCGTCGTCGAGGGTTATAACGGCGTCGTGCATGCTTGAGAGGATGCTCTCTGAATAATTTTGCTGGGTCTGCACATCGGCGAAGAGTTTCGCGTTCTCTATTCCCATCGAAATTTGCGAGGTGAAGGCAGCTAACCGTTTTTCGTCTTCGGAATTGAAGGAACCCCCGCGCTTGTTCAGCACTTGGCTGACGCCTATGGTTTTACCTTCTTTATTGAGAACCGGCATACATAGCATGGAGCGAGTAAAGAAGCCCGTCTGCTTATCGAAACCGGGATTGAAACGCAGGTCTGCGTAAGCGTGGGGAATGTTTACGGGTTTTGCCGAACTGAACACGGTTCCGGCGATTCCCATGTGATTCGGGAAGCGGATCACTGATTTTTCATCCAGTCCTTCACCAACTTCGGTATAGAGCTCGTTTGTTTTTTCATCATTGATGAAAAGTGTAGCCCTTTCACAATCAAGCATCTTTGAAATGGTACTGATTATCTTTTGCAAAAGGGGAGTGAGTTCCAACTCCGAAGACACTTGTGAAACAACGTCGAGAAATTCCAACTCTTGCTTCCGAGCTGCTTCAATTTGCTCGACGATAATGTTTCCCTGAATTGCTATGGCAGCTTGTTCCGTCATAGCCTCGAGAAGATCGAGGTCATCCTGAGAGAATTGACTGTCAATTTTGTTTAGAATTTGCGACACGCCGATTTTATCACCACGGACAGTTCGAAGCGGAGCGCAAAGAATACTTTTCGTTCTAAATCCCGTCCTGACATCGACTGCCTTGTTGAACCGCTCGTCCTTGTATGCATCGTGGATGATCACGCCTTGATCATGCGAGAAGGCCCAACCGGCCACTCCCTTTGTATTAAGGATTCGGATTTCTCGCCGGAAGTTCCCTTGAGCCACCCTAGAATATAGTTCGCCCGTGGCCTCATCATTAAGGAAAATGGTACCTCTCTCGGCTCCAATGGAAGAGGTCGTAATGTTGACCAGAGTCTCAAGCGCTTCGTCCAACGAATTTGTTTGAGCAAGATCATTGGTAACTTGGAGCAGCATTTTTGCAAAGCGCTCCGTTCGTTTAACGCGTGCCGCGCGATCTGAGTCTTTCCCGGCTTTACTTTTAGTTTCCATGGCTCTTTTCTAGTTCATCTCTTAGCTCGACAATGGTTTCCTGCAGTTGCTTAAATTCCATTGTCTTTAGTTGATTTTCCTTCTGAATTTTTTCATCGTGTAAATTACCTTTGAGTTCAAGCTCATCTCGTAATGCATTACCGATGCGTTTATAGTGAGTAACCTCTCCGTGTTGTGAGGCAACAGCTTTTTGTACCGCCTCCGCCTGAATAACTTCTGCACGTTCAAGTTCATGCCGCAGAGACGCTACGTTCTCGCGAAGGCTTCTCAACTCCGTGGAAGTCTCCGCGATAGCCCTCTGAACAGCTTCTTCGCGCCCTGATTGCATGCGGTCAATTTGATCCCGCAAGGCTGTGGCGGTGTTCTTAAGTTGCGTTAGCTCTTTGCCCGCCGATGCAGAAGCCTTCTGTACGGTATCTTCACGCTCAATGTCTTTACGCTCCAATTCTTCGCGCAATTGAGCTATGCTCACTTTGAGAACACGAGTTTCATTTTCCCCCTGTACGTGGGCTTGCTGAACGGCTGAATCTTTCTCTTGTCCCGCCCGCTCCAACCGGTCTCGCGTAATGGCAAGACTATCCCGCAATTGGCGAATTTCAGTAACTGCCGCAGCTTCGACTTGCTGAACGCGAGCGGCTTCACGTACACTTGCACCATCAAGCTCCTCCCTTAGAGAGGTGGCGGTATCTCTCAACGACCTGATCTCTCTTTCCGATGTAGCAACTGCAGATTGTACTCGTTCCTCCTGCCTCGCCTGTGCCTTTTCCAGCTGATCCCTAATCGCCTGAAGTGAATTTTTTAAATGTTGAACTTCTCCGTGGGCAGTGGCCATCGCTTTTTGGACACTATCCATTTCGTGAGCCTGAGCATTGTCGAGTTCTTCTCGCAAAGCGGTACAAGTGGATTTGAGGGAGCGTATCTCGTTTTCCGCAACGACCACCGCTTTCTGGACTCGACCTTCTTCATTTGCTTTTGATTTCTCCAATTGGTCTCGCAATGCAGAGAGAGAGGCTTTGAGTTGGCGCATCTCGTTATTGTGAGAGGATACTGCCCGCTGAACGGTCTGTGCCTCATTGATGGCGGATTGCTCGAGTTCGACTCGAAGGCTGGTCGCCGTTTCTCTTAACGAACGTATTTCGGCCTCGGCGGTGGCAACCGCTCTTTGTATTTTCTCACCCTCTCTCGCTTTAGCTCGTTCTAGATGTTCGCGAGCAATCAATAAAGCACTCTTTAATTGTCGAATCTCGTCCCCCGAAGCAGAGATGGCTTTTTGAATACTGTCCGCCTCCCTTGACGCCGCATGGTCAAGTTCCTGTCTCAAGTTAGTGGCGGTTTCCTTTAATGAACTGATTTCTGTGTTCGCGGTCGCCACTGCCCGCTGAATCCGGTCATCACCATCCGCCTTAGAGCGTTCGAGCCTATCTCTAACCACGACAAGGGCACTTTTCAGTTGTCTAATTTCTCCCTCTGCCACGGAAGAAGCTTTACGAGCAGCCTCATCTTCTCGAACACGCGATTGCTCAAGTTCCTCTCGCAAAGAGATGAGACTTTCCTTCAGCGAGCGGATTTCGGTACCAGCTGTCGCCTTCGCTTTTTGGACTCTTTCATCTTGCTCTATTTTGGCACGCCCCAATTGCTCTCGCAAGGCTTGGGATGTCTCTCGAAGTTGCCGAATTTCATTTTGCGAAGATGATGCGACTCTTTGCAAGGCTTCATCCTTGTCTACACTCGCCTTATCTAACTCTTCCCGAAGTTTTTGCAGGTTGACCTTTAATTGGCGATTTTCGCCCGCCGACGAAGCCATCGCCTTTTGAATATTTTCTTGTTCTTTGGATTTTGTCCGTTCGAGCTGCTCACGCAATGTGTTAACCGTCTCACGGAGTTGGCGACTTTCTTCACGATCAGTTGCCGCAATGCTCTGTCGTTCTTCGTCAAACTCTATACGACTGTGCTCCAATTGATCTCGCAATTCAAGAGCAGTGACCTTGAGTTGGTCGATTTCACGCCGAGAATCCATATTTGCTTGCTGCAAACATTCTTCACGAAAAGCCTCGGCCTTTTCCAATTCATCTCGAAAAGCCAGAATCGTTTGCTTGAGAAAACGATTCTCCTTTGCCGATAGGTCTTCGGTAGATTCAATCTCCGACATCAGCAATTGGGTTTGCCTTGGTTTGAGCACATGGGGAAAGAAAGAAATTACTAGAACTTTCCGTCAAGCTTGTAAACATTAACGTTGGCTCATGAATTTAGGGTTGCCTTCACCTGATTTTTTTTCAGGACTTCCACCAAGTGCTTCTTTCCCTAGGTTCACGCCCAATGAAAATTTTCGACAAAACTCCCTTTTCCTGTACTATTTTCTTGCTGATCTTCTTCCTTGCTTCATGTGGAGATGAGCATGCTAGCGACAATCACTCAGATTCGGGTCACGACAGTGACTCGCATGCACCCAAGTCTCAGGAAAATCTGCTCACAATGCTGGAAGAGACCGATTCCCCTCATGGCGAGACAAGTGTCCATGCGCCTATTGCCAACAAGCACGAAACCGCGGAATCTGCAAATCATGGGGTATCGAGTGCTGCAAACGACTTGGAAGCCCTCCTAGGCGGCGCCCCTCCAGTGACTGGTGAGCCTGCTCACGGAGCAGAAAGTAGCGATCACGGGCAACATATTGAGCCAAAAACCTCACTCGCACTCACACAACCAACGATAGATGTACACCCTTCCCCCGAACAAGATCTTGAAGATTTGCTTTCTAAATTCAACAACAGTAAACTGGACCTTGAGGAACAAATTGGGTCCCTCAAAAAGATGGTCGAACAACGGGATGAGACCATCAACAGCTTCAAACTTATTAACCAGCAATTACGCAACGAATTGAACCGTCTTAGGATAACGAGTCCCGGAGCGTCAGGAAACCTACCCATAAATGGTGAAATGCAAGCCTTGCGCGATGATCTACTCAAATTGAAAAACACCTTTACACTTAAAGTAAAAGAACTTGATGAACTTCGTGAATATAACAAAGAACTACTCAACCGGCTCGACAATTTAGGATCCCCGACACAAAGAAATTGGGTTAACCCTCCGCCTGCCAATATCAACCCTGCCAGAGAGTCTACAAATATTGTAGCTCCTGACGATAGCCTTGACAAATTGCTGCCCGACCTGCCCGTAGTTGCTCCCCTCCATGGCTTAGGGAAGGTGTTGACCGTGTCACCACCAGCAGGATCTCTCGACTTCGATGCCGTAGTTACCGCTGCTAACGGCAAGATCAAAGAAGCCTTTTATACTGAGTTTTTTATAGCGAAATCCGATTTACGCGAAATTCTTGAGAACGCCGGTATCAACCTAGATACCAAATACAAGAATATTTCATCTCATGCAGAACTATGGGCTCAAAGTCGAAAATATCCTTTTCGTTACCCTGACCTTCAAAAGGATATACGAAAGGCTCTGCTTGACTCCATTGATGACGAGAAAAATCCTGGCCGACGAATCCGCACAGACATTGACGGAAATTCGGGCGAAATTCGCAGTCTTGCTGCTGGTAATTATTACATAATAGGCACGGCTTCTCTAGGCCAGGTGGGAGTGACATGGTCAGTACCCGTCAAGGTGAAATCTGGTCGCAATAAGGTTTCTCTTACCATTGCAAATGCCTCTTGGAGCCTCTGAACTCGTGCATCTTCTTGCATTCGACCTACCGAAATTAGGTGTTGCAGGCACTTGCGAAACCTTATGTAATCAGAAAGTCTATATTAAAAGTCCTTGCCCAGACGCTCAACCCTACATCGAATAATTGCCATGTCTCCCGAACAATCATCTGATCAAGACAAACTAAGCCTGACAACACAGCAGAAGATTGGCATTCTCTGTTCCTTCGCCAAGGACAAGGTGGTCGAGCAGATTCAATGCGTCTGGTTCATCATTCTCTATCTGGTCGTCTTTCAGTTGCTGGTGCTCGGTTTGCCCATCGTGTATTCGTTGATGATAGCGGTTGGCATAGGCATCGTAATCATCGGACTCGCCTTTTTCATGGAAGGACTTCGACTAGGTCTAATGCCACTCGGTGAAACGCTCGGGTCCACTCTTCCGCGAAAAAAGATATTTGGCATTCCATGCCTTCCGGCAAGCTTGGCTTTCGGCTTTGTTCTTGGTGCATTTGCGACTTTTGCCGAACCCGCGATCGGCGTGCTGAGAGCTGCTGGTGCTGGTGTCGATCCAACCCTTGCCCCTTTGTTATGGACTATTCTCAATACTGGAGCCACCAACCTCGTAAATTCTGTGGGGGCTGGCGTAGGCATTGCCGTACTACTCGGTGTACTTCGCTTTTATAAAGGCTGGTCTCTCAAACCTTTTATATATGTCGGAGTTATTGTTCTTTCCTCCTTTACATTGTATTTTCAATTCTCGGATGCACGACTTCAGCATGTCCTCGGGTTAGCCTGGGACTG
>CALBIN010000353.1 GCA_937893275.1 uncultured Opitutia bacterium
CCAGCTCGGGCGGCGTATTCCCACTGGACCTCGGAGGGGAGGCCGAATTCCCAGCCCGAAGGAAGCAGGCCCGCTTTATTGGCCGCCTCGTTCATGGGCTTGATTTCCCGGGCAAGAGTGTCCTTGGACTGGCTTACCATGTTGACGGGATGGAGCTTTCCTTGGTCAATGGCCTTGCCGTTCTTGTTCCCTCGCCAGAGCCCGCGTGGCCACTCGTACTTAGCCATCCAGAAGCCCTCCTTGATTTCCACTTCCCGTTGGGCTTCATCGGCAAAGCGCCCCGTTTCGGTCTCTGGGCTCCCCATGGTGAATTTGCCGGGTGGGCACCAGCAATAGACCATGCCGCGCGGCCCCACCCATTCGTCGCCTGCTTTGCGTCCCGGAATCATCTTGTTGGGCGGACTCACTACCTTCGAGGGCTTGTCCAAGGTGTTCAGGATCGATTCGTCATGATGGACGTTTGGAATTTTGTTGGGAGGGGGGACTTTGTCCGAAGCGTCGAGGATCACAAGGTTTCGGGAGCTGCCGCCCTTGGCCTGCAATTGATCCAAGACGAAGTTCACGCCCAACCCGCGGCCCGGTCTGCTCTTGACGTCGAGCAGGCAAAGGGTCTTTTGCTTGAGGTATTCTCCGGGAGCTGCCTGCCCAATGAAATAAACAAGGGCAGTTCCTCGGACGGGTGTGCGGGCGGCAAAGCCCTCGACCTCGCGCTTGATCTGGTTGTTGTCCGGATTCCTTATGACGGTACAGCGAAAGCCGTGGGTCTCGAGCCGCTTCAGTATGGGCTGCAAATTCGGTGTGGACAGCTTGAGTTCGGCTGCTTCGTAGGCATGAACGTCCAGTATCAAGGCGGCCCGGTGCTCGGCGACGGCGCTTCCCTCCCATGCGAAAAAGAATCCGAGCAGAATCTTTGTCTTCATTCGTCTCATGTTTGGCCAGGGAAAGTCATGGAGGACGGGCTCATTCTTCCAGCAGCAATTCAAGGCCATTGATCATGGTTACGCCGTTGCCGGAGCTCAGTTGGATATCAAGCGGCCCGGTGACGGAGATGTTCTTGAACTCCTTCACCAGTGGTTCGGAGGCCGTCACTCCGGTCGCGACGGGCTTCCCCTCGAGTTGGACGTTCAAGCCCACAACTCCGGCAAAATGCATGCGGATGGTGTAGGAGCGCGTCGCCTTGTCGTTCTTGTCCCCCTTGCCACCCTTCATAAGCACGGGGATCCTAATGCTTTCCACGCCGGAGAGGCCACTGGAACCGACCCACTCTTCCTCAGGGCCTCCTGACACCCACTGCAGCTTTTCCCGCGGCTCCATGGAGAGATCGTAGCGCTTGAAGCGGTCGATTCGTTGCCAGAGCGTGCCGTCCTCCGTGATGCGGTCGCCGGGAGCCCCGAAGTTGTATCCTATCCGGCGGATCGGAGCACCTGACGGATCGGGACTTTTTTCGGAGGTCGAATAGTAAGTGGACCAAGATGGATTATCCGGGCGGTGCACGAGAGCCATGGCGGTCATGCGGTTTCTTTTGTGGTGGGTCCCGAAATTGGGGACGTTGAGAACGCCGCCGGCCGGTATCAGGGTGGGGGTGCAACCCGCATCCAGGCCGGTTAGGCTGGTGGCGCCACTTTGGTTTTCCAAGTTGTAGTAACCGGTTCGCCACGTGACGAGGTTTTCGGAAGCGATGAGGTGGTTGCAGCCGCCTTTGCGGAAGCTCCAGATCTCCATTTGCCCGGTGACGGGTGATTTGCGAAGGGCGCGTTTGCCGTCGGTCAAATTGTAGGTGTAGCCGGACCGGTCGATGAGGATGTCGCCGTGAATGACGTGGGGTCGATGGTAAGGGTTGTCGTCTACCTGCCATGCGATGGAACCGTCGCTCCCCTTAAAAGCACGCATGCGGCCGGGGGCGTTTTTGTTGGTTTTCCCGCGCCTGACGTCCATCGACTTGTTGACCCATTGGTTGTTTTCCCAGACGACCAAGTTGCGGCAGGGAACGAGGAGTAGGTCCTTTTCGCCCGAGTAGGCGATGTTCCGGCTGAGAACCTCCAGGTCGAAGGACCATGCTTCCTTGCCGGTCCTGAGGTCGAGGGCAAGTACCTTGGGCGAGACCATGGAAAATTTCCGCCCGGCTGCCTTGAACTTGTCGTAGATCTTCGGGGTAATCATATCAGTGGCAAAAACCTTGCCCCTGCCTATGCAGATACCGCTGCGATTGACGATCAACGCGTCTACCCGCGACGATTCGTAGGAAT